>JASHQJ010000070.1 GCA_030037595.1 Candidatus Binataceae bacterium | reverse complement strand
GACCTTGCCGCCGCCGCTGCGCATTCGTTCTCGGGTATCGGTGACGGCCGCGCGATCGTTGGCAACGCTCCGCTGGTAAAGCTTGCGCCGCCCGAGATCCTGCTGCGAAGCGACAAGACGACGGCTGACGGCCGCGCACTTGCGCTCCACGTGCGATCGACGCGCGGGGCGCCAATCATCTGGCTTTCAGTTCCGGTGGGGATCACCGTGCTCGGCTCGCGTGTTGACAACATGTCGATGAAAAATGTGCGCCTGAATGGCTGGAGCGGATGGTATTGGAACGCTTCGCCGGGCGGGATCGATGTCGAACTGGAGCTCGGCTCGCGAGAAGCGTTCGCGCTAACCGCAATCGATCAGACCTGGGGCATGCCAACGCCGCCGAGTTTCTTCTGGCGGCCGAGAAGTGTCGCGCAAATGGCGGCGCCCTTTTTCGATTTCGATTCGACGACGCTCGTGCGCCGCACGATGCAATTTGCCCCGGCGGGCTTGTAGAGCCGCTGCGGAGCCTTCAGCGGTCGCATTCGCCGCCGATCATGTTGATCATGCCGAAGGTGGTGATGATGTCGGCGATCATGTGCCCCAGTAGCATCTTGTTGAGCGCGCTCATCGCGAGGAAGCACGGCGGTCGCACCCGCACGCGATACGGGCGGCCGCTGCCGTCGCTCACGACATAGAAGCCGAGCTCGCCGTTGGCGCCCTCGACCGCCTGGTAGACCTCGCCGGCAGGAACCTTGATACCCTCCATGATGAGCTTAAAGTGGTTCATCAAGCCTTCGATCGAGTTGTAAACGCGCTCCTTCGGCGGCAGCACGACCTTGGGGTCAGTGATCGAAACGGGCCCCTCGGGAATCTGCTCGAGCGCCTGCTCGATGATTCGGCGCGACTGTGTGATTTCGCGAAAGCGCACGTTGAAGCGATCGTAGTTGTCGCCACGCTCTCCAGTCGGCACCTCGAAGTCTAATCGATCGTACACGAGGTACGGATGCGCCTTGCGAACGTCGTAGGGAACGCCGCTCGCGCGCAGTAGCGGCCCGCTGAGCCCATATGAGATCGCATCTTCCTTCGGCAGTATGCCGATGCCCGACATACGATCGATGAACACGCGATTGCGCGACAGCAGCTTGTCGCAATCGATCATCACCTTGTCGAGCATCTCGAAGCAGTGGGCGACGCGTTCCTTGAAGTCGGGCGGCAGGTCGTGGGTGACGCCGCCGACGCGGCACCACGTCACGGTGAGACGCGCGCCTGTCACCGCCTCGACGAGGTCGTACAGCATCTCGCGCGCTTCCAGCGTGTAGAACATCACTGTCTGCGCACCGACCTCGCCGGAAGCCATGCCGAGACAAGTCAGATGGTCGGTGATGCGCGAGATTTCGCTCATGATGACGCGCACGAACTTGCCGCGCTCGGGCAAGTCAATATCGAGTAGCCGCTCGACCGCGAGCGCGAACGCCACGTTGTTGATGAGCGGCGACGCGTAGTTGAGACGATCGGTGTAGGGGAAACACTGCGTCCAGGTTCCCTGCTCGCACATCTTCTCGAATGCGCGATGCAGGTAGCCGACCTCGACGTCGCAATCGACGATGCGTTCGCCGTCGAGCTTGAGGTTGAACTTGATGGTGCCGTGCGATGCGGGATGCGACGGCCCCATCTGGATTGCCATCACCTCATCGGCGGGATCCGACGCTTCAATCTTTTCGCTCCAACGCGCTGGTAGTGCCATGACTTTGCTGATAACTCGCGGTTAGCGCGAAGGGCGCAGCGGGCGCAGCACCGGATCGGTCTCGGCCACGATCGGCTGGCGCTTCTGATAGTTGTAATCCTTCCGCAGCGGATGCCCCTCGAAGGAATCGTAGAGCAAGATGCGGCGCAGGTCAGGATGCCCATTGAACACGATGCCGAACATGTCGAAGACCTCGCGCTCGAGCCAGTCGGCAGCCTTCCATATCTCGTAGGCGCTATGCACCCACGCGTCCTTGCCGTCCACGCCGACTTTCACCCTGAGGCGATGATTCTTCGTAAGCGAGTTCAAGTTGTAGACGACATCAAAGCGAGGAGTCCGCGTGTCCCAGTCGACCGCCGTGATATCGGAGAGGAAATTGAACTCGAACTCCGGTTCGTCGCGGAGCGCTCGGAGCATTTCCGGGGCACGCTCGCGATCGACCACGATCCACTCATCACCGTGCGCCGCGCCGGAGGCGAGCACGTCGGCACCAAAACGGTCTTTCACCTTGTCGACAATCATCAGCGGAGATCCACTCAATCCCAATCGAGCGCGCCGCGCTGCCAGGCGTAAATCAAGCCGACCGCGAGGATCGCGATGAAGATCAGCGCCTCGACGAAGCCGAACATGCCGAGCCGGCGAATCTCGACCGCCCACGGATAGAGAAAAATAATCTCGACGTCGAACACCAGGAACAGGATCGCCGTCAGGTAGAAGCGCACCGAGAATCGTCCCCACGCGCTGCCGCTCGGAGGATTGCCGCACTCGAAGGCCTCGCCCTTGATTTCCGACGGACGTTTCGGACCGACCAACATGTTGATGGTGCACATCACGCCGACGACGAGGCCGGCAACGATCAAGGTCACGACGACCGGGAACCAGGTGGTCATTCCAACAATGCCTTCACGATTGCGCTTGAGACTATACAACTAACGGATGCCCGCGGCTTTTCCAAACGGAAGTTCCGGCATTCGTTTTTGGAGGGATGATGCATGACGCACAAGCTCTTGAGGACGGTTCCCTCGATTGGTCGGCATCATTAGAAAGGGTTACCGTGAAGAAGTCGACGATTGTTTACTTCATCTGAACGGCCGTTCCGAGAAAAGACCCGATTTTACGGACGATTTAGCCCTATTTAGGCGGACGAAAGCCATCGTCCCGTTAGTAGTCATCGCTGCTATTGACAATGAATCAGTAGCACCAGTAATCACTGCAATAAGAATCGATGATCGTGGGGTTAATTTCAGGTAGCGGCATTTCGATGCCGTAGAAGGAGTCGCTATGAAGCACGCAACGGGTTGGGGAACCTGGCGCATCAGCCTCATCATGGCCGCGCTGGCCATGGTCGGCACTGCGCCGCCGGCCAACGCCCAGGTTAAACCGGGCGATTTCATCACGCCGGAAAACGCTTCGAAGGTGCAGGATCTCGTCTCACCCGGGCAGTTTGAGCGGATCATGCACGGCATGACGATCAAGGTCGTGCCGACGGAGCGGATTGACTGGCCGCCTCCTTACAAGGATGCGACCGAGAAGTACTCGTCACAGGTGAGGTTGACGCCCGATCATCGAAGCCTCGTCGGCTACGTCGCGGGCGAGCCGTTCCCGATCATCGACGCCAACGATCCGGACGCCGGCTCGAAGATTATGTGGAACGTGGCGTTTCGTCCGATCTCGACGGATGAATACGATCTGCGCTGGTTCGATTGCGACAGCGTCTATTGGGGCCGCAACGCTCCATTCCGTGAAATCACCGACATCGAGGTCGGTCACTATGCCGGCTACAACGAAGTGGGCCGCACCGAGGTCGAGCCGATTCCGATCGATCCCGATTTCCAGAAGACCGGCCGTTACTTCCTGAGCCTGCTCTACCCGGTCCTCGCGCCGCAGTCCGATCGCGGAGTCGGTCTTATCAAGTTCCGCTACGCCGATCCGACGAAAGATGACGCGTCGTGGACTTGGACGCCTGGCGCACGCCGGATTCGCCGCCTGAATTACTCCATTCTCGATACCGCGAGCGGCCCGCAGGCTTACGATCCGAATCATTACGAGGGCTTCAGTGGCAAGAACGAGAACTATGACTGGAAGTTCCTCGGCGAGAAAAACATGCTCGGCGCGATAAACGTCGTGACCGTGCCCGACGTGCGATGCCCAACGGACGGCGGCGCCAGCCATTGCCCGGACAACTGGGAGATTCGCCACATGTACATGGTCGAGGGACGCCCGCGGCCCGGCAAGTTCGTGTCGCTCTACCAGAAGGAAGTCATGTACATCGATTCCGAGGCTGACTTCGTGATGGCAAACGACATGTACGACCGTGACGGACAGCTCTTCAACAGCTACACGTCGTGGATGCATTATGCCGATCGCTCGGAGCCCGGTGCGCGGATAGCGATCTATCCGTTCAAGCGCGAGTTCCAGGTCGGTTCGTCAACGGTTAACGTGCAAAGCGGTTTTTCGACCGTCTGCTACCATCCGTCGATGGATGCGCCGTCGCGCGATTCGTGGTTCATCAACATGGGCTCGGTCGATCGCGACTGGTTCACGCCGGAAGCGATGGCGCGCGCTGCTGAAGGCGGACACGCCGTCGGCGGCGACTGATCGAAGGGCAGTCTCGACCGCGCATTGCTGGGGCGCGGACGGGAATTGTTGTTGTAACCGGCGCGGCCCCCATGGGCCGCGCCGGTTTTTATTTGCCGCTCGGCCAGCCTGATGGCGACACTGCTCCGGCATCCGCTAGACTCGGGCGCGTGAGCGAAGCCGATGACAGCACTCTGATGGCTTGGGCCAACGATGCTGTCGGCGAGCATTGGCCTAGCGCGTCGTTTTCGCGCGCCGACCTGCTCCGGGGCGATCTTTCGACGCGCCGCTTCTGGCGGCTGCTGGTCAATTCCGGTTCCGCCGAATCCGCACCGCCTCAAACCGCCATCCTTGTCGATCTTGGCCCCGACGATCTGCCGCCCTACGCGCGCGCGCTCGGTCTGCTCCAGGAGCCGCTGCCCGAGCCGCCCTGGATCAATCTCCATCGCTACCTGTCGTCGATTGGCGTGGCCGTGCCAAAGCTCTTCGCTAGTTCCCTCAAACATCGCGCGCTGCTGGTTGAAGATGTCGGTGCACTCTCGCTGCGCGATGCCGTTGCCCGGGCGCCGCAATCAGCGGCTGATCTCTTTCGCCTCGCAATCGACGAGTTGCTCAAGATTCATGTCGATGGCACGCGCCGCATCCATCATCGATGCTTCGCGTCGTCGGTGAACTATGATCGCCGGCTGTTCGTGTGGGAGTTGTCCCAGTTCGTCGAGATCACGCTGCTCGCGATCGCGCCAGGCTGCGACCGCGCGGCCATCTTTGCCGAACTTGATGACCTCGCCGAGGAGCTCGGCCGGTTCCCGCGCGTCCTCTCGCATCGCGATTATCACGCTCAGAATCTCTACATCCAGCGCGGTCCGACAATCCGTGTTATCGATTTCCAGGACGCGTTGATGGCGCCCTCCGCGCAGGACCTCGCCGTTCTTCTCACGACGCGCGACACCGGCGAGATCATCCATCACGCGCTCGAGCAACGCCTTCTCGATTACTACTACGCGGGCCTCGCGCGGCGGCAGGCGGTTAATCAGGCGCCCAACGATTTCGCGCGCAGTTATCGTCTTGCCGTGCTGCAGCACGCGCTCAAGATGGCCGGCCGCTTCATGATGTTCGAGCGCGACGGCAAGCGCGGCTATGCGCAATACGTGCCGCGCGCTCTCGGCCAGGCGCGCCGCATTCTCGCGCATGCCCGCACCGACTTTCCGCATCTCTCGACCGCTCTGGGAGCCGCCACGGGCGATACGCGCCATCCGCAATGAGAGCCCTGGTACTCGCGGCGGGAATCGGTGAACGGCTCCGGCCGCTGACCGAGACGACGCCCAAACCGCTATTGGAAATTGGCGGCCAGCCGCTGATTCACTATCCGCTCGCGATGCTGAAGCGCGCGGGCCTCACCGATATCGCGGTCAACGTGCATCATCTCGCCGATGCGCTCACGCGCGCGCTCGGCGACGGCTCTCGCTTCGGCATCTCGATAACCTGGGCGCCGGAGCCCAAACTGCTCGGCACAGGAGGACCGCTCAATGGCCTCAAGGACTTTCTTGGTACTGATACTTTCGTAATTGCCAACGGCGACACGATTCTCGATTTGGATCTGACCGAAGTGATTTCGTTTCATCGCGAGCGCGGCGCACTCGCCACGATCGTTCTCGCCCACCCCGAAAATCTCGACTACTACAGTCATCTCGAGATCGATTCCGACGCGCGCATCCGCCGGATGCGCCTCATGATGCAGCGCACTCCCCTCAAGTACGACGATTTCCCGCGCCAACTCGACGAAGCGCTTGCGGCGAAGCTCGCGAGCTACATGTATTGCGGCGTGATCGTGGCCGAGCCCGCCGCGCTCGATTTGATACCCGTTAGGCCGCCGTGGAGTCTGTTCACGAGTTTGTTCGGCCCGATGGTCGCGAAGGGTCTGCCCGTCTTCGGCTGGGTGCATCGCGGCTTTATGCGCACGCTCGACGACCTTGATGGCTACACGCGCCTTCGCGCCGAGTTCAGCGCAAAGCCGCCACCTGTGCCGACGCTCTAGCGCTCGCGGAGCCTATCCACGCGCGATCGTGAAAGCGTCGTGCAGCTCGACTCCGGCGACGCCACCACTCGAGATTGCAACGCGGACCGGACCGAGCCGCCGCCGGCCCATAATCCCGCCGATGAACGCAATCAAGTTGACCGCATTCAAGATCCAGAAGATCGCGTCGCAAATTTTTGCGCTCGTCGGCAGGACCGGTGCCATCAACGTTGCGCCCAGGTAGATGCCGAGCGGCGATCCGACGACTCCTGAAAGGTGAAACAGGATTCGCGCCCATCGCGGACGCGCCAGATACCCGCCGTAGCTGATTTTGAAGCGCGGCTCGAATGAACCCTCGAGGTAGGCGTAGTCAAAGCTCACGCCGAGCGCTGTGCCGATCGCGACTTTCACGATCGGCTCGAACGTCGCGGTCCACACCGCCGCGCCAAGCATCGCAAGCACGTTTGACTTCCATCCGACGCCTGCGGCGAGCAGGAGGGCGCCGATAATCGTCGCTCCCGATTCCCACAGGATAGCCCGCTCGAGCGGCATCGTCGCCCGGCCGTTCCGCAGATGGAGCTTGCGGCTCACGCGCCCCGTATCCTCGGCCAGAGCGGCGCGCAGTTCAGGCGGCTGATTGCGAGCGGCGCGAACAAAGCGGTCCCACGCTCCGGGCTTGTAGGCGCCGGCGTCGATCGTTTTCTCTACTTCGAGCAGTTGCGCGCGCAGCCCTTCCGCCCCTTCGAAGAGCGGGACAGTTTGCGATTCCGACCGCAGCTCGGCCATCGTCCTCGCTACCAGCGCATGAACGCCGCGACCAGCGTCGCAAGCGTCAAGACGAGGCCGAACTCCATGTGAAGCTGAACCGATCGCATCAGCGCGCGATTGAGTTTCTTCGGCTCCGACTCACGCATCACGATGCGGATTTGATCGAGCGCGCGCGGCACCGTGATAAATACCGCGAGCGCGATCCATGGAAGCTCGCGCGTGAACACGGCGATGAGTGTCGTCGCGTAGGCGGCCGCATCCAGCGCGACCAGCTCCCGGTTGGCTCCTGTGCGCCCGAGGATCGTCGCGAGCGTGCGCTTGCCGTGGCGCCGATCGGTTTCGATATCGCGGATATTGTTGGCGTGCAGAATTCCCGCGACCACGAAGCCGAGCGGAATCGAGGCCCACAGCGCCGGCCAGGCGAACTTCTCGGCCATCACGAAGTACGTGCCCATCACGATCGCCGGACCCATGAAGATGAAAACCGTAAGCTCGCCGAGCGCGACGTACGCGAGCGCGACCGGTTTCGCGGTGTAGAAATATCCGGCCGCGACGCTGGCGACGCCGAGCCAGAGAATCGGCCATCCGGCGAGGTAAACCAGCACGAGCCCGAGCGCTGCGCCGATCGCGAACGCGACAGCACCGCCGCGCCATACCTGCGCGGGCGTCAGCAGCCCGCGCTGGATTACCATGCTCGGGCCAAGCGTCTGCTCCAAATCCGCGCCGCTTCGATAGTCGTAGTAGTCGTTGATCAGGTTGGTGCCGGCCTGGATCGCCAGCGCGCCGACGAGCGCGAGCAGGAGTCGCGGCAGCGAGAAAAATCCGGCGCGCGCAGCAACTGCCATCCCGAGCAGCACCGGAATCGCCGCCGCCGTCAGCGACGGTGCGCGAATCGCCTGGACCCAAACCGCAAACGCGCCGGGGCGCGCCCCTTTGCCGAGTACACCTGCTTCAGTCATGGCTTAAACTATTACTTCCGCGGCGCGCAGACGCGAGATTTCCTCGGCCGGCATCCCGAGCAATTCGGTGAGCACCTGCTCCGTATGCTCGCCCATCATCGGCGAGCCGAAATAGTCGGGATCGATCGCGCTGAAGCGCACCGGCATTCCCGGCACCGCGCGCGCGCCGACTTCGCCGTGATTGAGTGTCACCATCATCCCGCTCGATTGAAACGCCGCATCCTCGACGAGCTCACCCGCGTTGTAAACGGGGCCAGTCGCTATATTGCGTTCGCGGAGCTTCGCGACCAGCTCATCGCGATCGAAGTTGCGCGAGCGCGCGGCGATTTCGCGCTCGAGCGAATCGACGTTGGCGAGGCGATTGCTGAGCCTGAGATACAACGGATCGCGCGCGAGCGACGGCACGCCGAGCACTTCCGCGAGCGCCGCGAATTCCTCGTCGCTTGCGATCGCGATCGCAATCCAGCGGTCCTCGCCGGCCGTGGGGAAGACGCCGTGCGGCGCCATCGCGTCGTCGCGGTTTCCGAGCGGCAACGGATCGCGCCCGTTCATCAGGAATTCCATCATCGCCTCGGGGATCATCGTCGTAACCATCTCGGCCATCGAGAGGTCGAGGTACTGGCCTTCACCCGTGCGATCGCGATGATGCAGCGCGGCGAGCAGAAAGAACACCATCCCCGTGCCAACCGCGAAGTCTGGCCAAGTGCCGCCGATTCCACACGGCGTCGAGCCCGGATAACCCGTGATGTGACACAGCCCCGCGAACGCCTGCGTCGTCGGCCCAAATCCCACCGTGTTCGCATACGGACCGCTCTGCCCCAGAGGCGTGCCGGACATCATGATGATGTCGGGCTTCACCTTCACCAGGTCGGCGTAGCCGAGACCGTACTTCATCATGTTGCCGACGGTGTAATTCTCGGTGACGATATCGCTCTTCGCCACGATTCGGCGGGCGATTTCCTGCGCCTCGGGTTTCGCAAGGTTGAGCGTGAGGCTTCGGCGCGATGTGTTGATCGAATGGAAGGCGCCGCTCCGATTGATTCCGACCTGTCCGTTCGTGCCGGTGAGAAATCGCACGAGGTCGGGCGCGCGCGTCGATTCGATTCTGATCACGTCGGCACCCAGCGCGCCGAGCCACGCCGTTGCATGCGGCACCGCGAAAATCCAGCCGAAGTCGGCTATTCGGATCCCTTCGAAAGGAAGCGCGCTCATCAGATAACGCCCTCCTCCGCGAGCGCCTTCAGCTCGCCCTCGGCGACCGCGAGCCGTTCAACGAAGACCTTTCGATTGTGCTCGCCCAGACGCGGCGCGCCGCGCACGATTCGCCACGGCGTGCGGCTGAAACCGCATGGCGCACCGGGCATCCGCACCTCGCGCGCCGCGGGATGATCGTGATCGACGAAGAAGCGCCGCGCCGCGTACTGCTCGTTACTCGCGACCTCGGCTGGAGAATTCACGGGGAAGCACGGCACGTGCTGGCCCTGTGCGCGCTCGAAGGCTTGCTTCCGCGTAACGCCGGAGAGCCAATCGAGCAGGCCGGCCTCGATCGCATCGATATGCAGCGCGCGCGATTGCGGTGTCTTGAATAGCTCCTCGTTCATCCACTCGGGCTCGCCCATCGCGCGTTTCGCGCCCTGCCAGAAGCGTTCCGTGCCGGCATTGAAGCTCACCCATCCGTCCACGCAGGGATAGACCCATTGCGCCCCCGTTTTGTGACGCTGAGTCAACCGGATATAACCAGCAGATGTAGTCGCCTCGTGCGAATGCACGCCGAGCATCGGCCGCATCATGCTCACCATCGCGAGCCACTGGCTGACATCGACGTGCTGTCCCGCGCCTGCTTTGCGGCGCGCGAACAGCGCGCACATCGCGGCTGATGCTGCAGTATATCCCGTCAAATAGTCCGACTGGCGCCCGCCCGAGCGGAGCGGAGGTTCTTTCGCGAGGTCGAGCACCTGGTGATACGGCGTCTCCCATCCAACGCCGCTCATGTGCGTCGCAACCAGATCGCCGCCGCGATAGTTGCGGTACGGCGAGTCGTCGCCGAAGAACGTAATCGAGACGACGATCAGTCTGGGAAAGCGCGCGGTGAGCGTGCGCCAACCGATTCCGAGCCGCTCGTTGAGCACGGGCTGATTCGGATTGAGAACGATATCTGCAGATCCGAGCAGCTGAAAAAGCAGGTCGCGTGCGCGGCGATGCTCGAGGTTGAGCGTCACGCCGAGCTTGTTGGTGTTGAGAAAAAGATGCAGCCCGCCAGTCTCCGGATCGGGCACCTCGTCGCGAAACGGACCGAGGCGGCGCTCCTCAGCGCCAACGCGCGGCGGCTCGACCTTGATCACCTCGGCGCCAAAGTCGGCGAACGACTTCGCCGCCATCGCACCCGCCAAGAACGGCATCGTATCGAGGCACGGCAGCTCGACGACCTTGATTCCTTCAAGCGCGCGTGGCGGCTCGCGATACTCCTCGAAACGCGCCATCGTCAGGCAGGACCTGCCGCTCTCAGCCGCTCAATCGTGTCGAACAGCTCGGCCATCGAGTTCATCACGAAGTCCGCCTTGTACTGCGCGAGATCGTTCAGTTGCGTATACGTCGCGGCGCCGGTCGCGACCGCAACCGCCGCGCCATAGCCGGCGTTGGCCGCGGCCATCATGTCGCGTGGCTCGTCGCCAACATAGATACATACGCTCGGATGGACGCCGGCTCGCACGGCGGTCTGGCGCAGGCTCTCGCTCTTGTCGAGCGCGCGCAGCGACGACTCCGTCTGCGTGACAACGTGATCAAGATGCGGCGCTAGGCCGACCATCGCAAGCTTCTCCACGAGCCGCCGCACTTCGCCGGGCCGGCTGGTGATCACGCCGGTCGCATACTCGCGGCGCTTCAGCTCTACCAGGGTCTCGGTCACGTGCGGCAGCACTTCGAGGCGCTCGGTACGATCGACCTCGGCAACGAAGTACGCGAACGCGAGCTTGAAGAGGCGCGGCTTCAGGTCGTCGGGCATCTCCTCCCAGAAATTTCCGCGCGCCATCCCCTCGCGGTAGCGCTCGCGCGTGAGCGGTGGACCATGCCCGACTTCATCGAGCGCGTTGCGCGCCGCGATGTAAAGCGGTCCGTGAATATCTACCAGCGTGCCATCGAGGTCAAAGAAGACTGCTTTGAAATCGCGCAGGGGCAATAGATTCTCCGCGGCTGACGGCGGCCTCGATCGTCGAAATCGGCTTACCCTTTGAAGCCTGTTGCTTCGCAGCTTGTCAAGCCACGCGCCGCCGATCGCGTGATGATTCCCTCAATTGCGCGAGTTTCGCGAAGGAGGCGGGGGCGCAATAAGGAGGCGGCCTTCGGCTGGATGCGAAATCGATAAAATCTGGCCGGGGGCGCGCGCCGCTGCCGCGCTCATCGCGAGCGCCGCCGCATCAACTTGATCGATTGTGGAAGGCCGCGTGGAAGTTCTCAGCCCTGGGAGCGGAAGCATCCGGTTGAGAATCTCCACGCGGGCCGCGAGTGCGCCGCGTTCGCGTTTCGACGCTAGCCGGGTTCCTGGCCGCTTCCAGAGACAGAACGCAAGATACGGATACCCCTCGAACGCATCGACGCCGAGCGACTCGAGCGCGCGATGGGTTGCGAAGCCGGCGAGCATGAACCGCGTGAAGATCCGCCCTCCGGAGTGGCGGCGGGCGTCCCCGCCCGCCCTGAACGTTGCCGCCGAATCGCCTTTGATGCGGCGACCAAAGAGCGCATGCGCGAAGTGTCTCAGATGCAGTTTGCAGTCGCGGGCGGCAGCAAACTCGGCGAAGGTCTCGCGGGTCGGCGTCGGAAACATCGCGAGTACG
>JASHQJ010000069.1 GCA_030037595.1 Candidatus Binataceae bacterium | reverse complement strand
GGATTGGCTTACCGGTATTGCGCGCGAGCTGAAGCAAAGTGTCGCGATATTCTTTGTCGGTCGCATACTCGATTGGATAGCGGTCGTCGGGCTGAAAGAGGAACGCCGCCGCCGCCTCGGGCCAAACGACCAGGTCAGCGCCACGCTCGACGGCGCTTGCGGTTTCATCTTCGTAAACCTTGAAGCTCTGCGGCAGGAAGTTCGGCTCCCATTTGAGCGACTGCGGGATATTGCCCTGCACCATCGCTACTTTGAAGCTGCCGTCGGTCGGCATATTGCGGACATTGGAGATTCGCCACGCGCCGAAACCGAACAGCAGCAGCATGATCGCGGTGAGCGCGGTGAGGCTCGCGGTCTGCGCGCGATAACTCGCGCGGCGAAACGCGACCTGGTAAACGACCGCGTTGAAGAACATGATCAGCGCCGAGATGCCGTAAACGCCGGTGACCTCGGCGAACTGGATGAGCTCGGTGTTCTTATAGGCCGCGCAGCCGAGCAGGTTCCACGGGAATCCGATCGGAAAATGGGTGCGAACCAGCTCCAGCGCGGCCCACGCGATCGGCAACGTCACCACCGGCGAGATCCGGAGACGCCGCGCGACAAACTCGCCCGCCCAGAGCGCGATCGCCGTGTAGATCGCCATGATTCCCGCGAGCAGGAACATCGGGATGATCGCGAGCGACACCCGCACGTCCGCGAAATTGTGCAGCGGGATCGGAATCCAGTAGAGCGATCCGATGAACGCAACGAAGCCCTGCAGCCACGCCCAACCGAAGAGGCGTTTGAGCGGCTCGCCGTCCGTTGCATAGAAGAACGGTACGAACGCGACCCACGCGAGCAGGTTGAAATCAAACTTGGGAAACGCGAGCGCGAGTGCGAGGCCGCTCGCAACGACCAGCGCGATACGTGAAAGACGAGTCGATGACATCGTTCAGGCGCCGCTTCCGAGGAGCGCGTCAAGCGGAATCACGCCCGCGCACGGCGGGCTGCTGTCGAAGTGCTCGAAGATCGCGTCGGCGTCGCGCCAGCTCGCGACCAGCACCGCGAAGTGGCGCGCCTCGAGCGGCAAGTCGCCCGCCACGCGCCACTCGCGCTCGTGGGTCCAGTCAACAGGTGGAGTCCGGTCCATCTCGCTTGTCACGACACGCCATCGCTCCTCTGGGGCGAGCAATTGTTCCGCTTCCCGCCACAGCAAGTAAATGACCGGACGCGCGCCCATACCAAAAGCATACCGTTTGTCGATCGCGATCCCGAACGCTTCATAAGCGCCGCCGATTTCGCCGTGAGAGTAACCCGGCCCGCTCGGGAAACGACCCGTCGAAGAGGCTGACCGCTGGCCGTCCGCCGCGAATCATCCGGCGCGCGCCTCGGACGATCCCCTGCTCGAGAATAGCGAGCAGATTGTCCAGGGCGGAGGCGGTTTTCGAGGCACGCGGGCGTGAGAATCGGCGCCGACGGCAGTGAGATTTCGCGCCGCTTCATTTTGAAGATGATGCGGCGCGCCGTTTAACGCGCGGTACGGGTGACGCGGCGGCCTCAGCGCCGAGGCGCGCTTCGAGCCGCCGCTGACGCGCGAACATCCGGCGCGCATCTGCCGGCGAGCGCTCATGATCGTAGCCCAGCAGATGCAAAAAGCCGTGCGCGAGCAGCGTGCGAAGCCGCATTGCGGGTGCAACGCCGAGCTCGCGGGCCTGGCGGAGCGCTGTGTCGATCGAAATCACGACGTCGCCGAGTAGCAGATCCTTCGCATTTGCGACCCTGAGCGGAGCAGGCTGGCGGCGGCCTGCCGTTTCGATTTGCGAGAACGACAACACGTCAGTCGGCGAATCCTTGCCGCGATATCTGCGATTGAGCGCGCGAATTTCGCGGTCCGACGTAAGGGTCAGCGAGAGTTCGCAGTCGGGAAGCCGCGCGGCGGCCAGTATCCGCTCGGCGTCAGCAATCAACTTCGAAGCGTGAACTCGTCCGCGCGGCGTGCCGCATCGGAACTCCACGGGCACGGCACTCAACTCTGATGGTTGCCGTCCCGGTCGGGCGGCTGCGAGGGGCCCTCGGTATTGAACGATTCGTAGGCCGCGATAATCGACTGGACCAGGCGATGGCGCACGACGTCGCGATCGGTGAAGTAGATGAACTCGATTCCCTTGGTGCCGCCGAGCACGATCCGCGCCTCCTTGAGGCCCGAGAGCTTGCCGCTCGGCAAATCGATCTGCGTGATGTCGCCCGTGATGACCGCCTTCGAGTTGTAGCCGAGGCGGGTCAGAAACATCTTCATCTGCTCGGACGTCGTGTTTTGCGCTTCGTCGAGGATTATGAACGAATCGTTGAGGGTGCGGCCGCGCATGAACGCGAGCGGCGCGACCTCGATCGTGCCGCGCTCGAGCATGCGGCGCGCGCGGTCGAAATCGACCATGTCGTGCAGCGCGTCATAGAGCGGCCGCAGGTACGGATTGACCTTCTCCGCGAGGTCGCCCGGCAGGAAGCCTAGCTTTTCCCCTGCTTCGACCGCTGGCCGGCATAGCACCATCCGCGTGACCTGGTTTTTCATCAACGCCGCCAGTGCCATCGCCATCGCGAGGTAGGTCTTGCCCGTGCCGGCGGGGCCGATTCCGAACACGATATCGTGGTTGCGGATCGCGTCGATGTAGAGCTTCTGGTTGATGCTCTTGGGCGAGATGACGCGCTTGTGCGCCGAAACATAAATAGTGTCGAGGAAGATGTCCTTGAGCTCGGCGTTGCGGTCGCCGCGGAGGATTCGGACGGCGTATTCGACGTCGCTCGGATAGACGGGGTAACCGCGCTTCAGCAGGTCGTAGAGCTCACCGAAGACCTTGCCCGCGAGAGCCTGCTCGGCGTGAGGGCCCGCGATCCTGAGCGCGGTGCCGCTGACGCCGATTCTTACGCCGAGTGCCTGCTCTACGGTCCGGACATGCGCATCATGCTGTCCGAGGAGGTCGGTGAAGAGCCGAGGGTCGTCGAAGTGAAGTTCGAGCGAATCGTCGGTGACTAACTGAGAAATCGCCTGTGCCCTCTGGAATCCTGGATCTTCAGAGCTTCGACCGGGGCTTGAGCTCCCGACGCCGAGCCCGAATCATCCTATGCCAAATCCAGGGTGAGTAGAAGGCCGCATCAAGCGCGGGCGGCGAATTCGATTGCACGGACGACCTGCTGCGCTTTTTCCGCCGCGACAATCACCGCAACCTTGAGCTTCGGCCGATAATGCTCCGCTACGATAGCGACGACTCCGATTTGATCGAGCGCGTCGCGAACGGCAGGAAGCTTCGACGGCTTGAAGATCGTCTCGATCTTTTTCATTTTCCTTCGCCTTCGGATTAACTTCAGCGGATTCGATTGTAGGCTCGACAGACTCTAAAACGAAAACGAATGATGCCAGCGTTTTGGCGGGCGGGTATCATTCTCAAAACGAACGAGCCTCGGAATTTCGGTGGAGGAATCGCCATGCCTGATTCATCGCGCAAAAAAGTCGCCGTGGTTGTCGGCGTCGGACCGGGACTGGGCGCGTCGATCGCGCGCCGATTTGCGGCAGGATACGCGGTCGCGCTCGTCGCGCGGCGCGCTGACTACCTGAATCAAGTCGCCGCTGAGATTCTAAAGAATGGACACGAAGCATTGGCGGTGCCGGCCGACGCGGGAAACAGCGCCGAGGTCGCAAAGGCCTTCAATACTATCCGCGAGCGCCTCGGCGATCCCGAAGTGATGGTTTACAACGCTGCAGCCGGACCGTTCGGTGCGCTCGCAGATATCACGCCGGAGCAGTTCGAAAACTCGATGAGGATCAACGCGCTCGCTCCTTTTCTATGCGCAAAGGAGTGCGTGCCAGCGATGCTCGCACGCGGCCATGGCGTGCTGCTCTTCACGGGCGCAACGGCGGGAGTGAAGGCCGGAGCGCGGTCAGCAGCATTCGGGCCGGGTAACTTCGCCAAGCGCGGGCTTGCGCAATCGCTCGCGCGCGATCTTGGACCGAAAGGAATTCACGTCGCGTGGATCAACGTTGACGGCGCGATCGACATTCCGGGCCGAAAGATTCCTGGAATGACAAGTGAGGACATGCTGAGCCCCGAAGCGATCGCGGAGAGCTACTGGCATCTGGCACATCAAGATCGTAGCGCGTGGACGATGGAACTGGACCTTCGTCCGTTCAAGGAGAAGTTCTAGCGACCACTAACGTGAAGGCGCGTCAGCCCGACTGAGACCTTCCAAGGCGTCATCCCGAGCGGAGGTTGCCGGAGTCGGAGGTTGCCGGAGTCGAGGGATCTCATCCAGTCGCTTTAGCAGCGCACAGCTCGAGTGGAGGCCCCGCCGGCAACCGCGGACAATAAGGAAGGCGCTTCGCGCACTGACTGGCAGCGGCCCCTTCGGGGCCTCCAAGATCCTTCGTCGCGCGACCCTCGCTCGGGTTGACAGATTGATAGCACAACGCGACTCTCCAATAGCAAAAGGCGGCGCGGAGATTTTCCCACGCCGCGCATTGTAATCGTACAATTCCGATAATAACTAGCCGCGGACCAATATTAGCTCGATGCGCCGGTTCTCCTTGCGACCTTCGCGCGTTGCGTTGCTCGCAACGAAATCGCTGGCGCCGTATCCGCGCGCGACCAGGCGATCGGCTGGTACGCCACGCTTGACCAGGTAAGCCTTCACGGCCGCTGCGCGTGCGTCGGAAATCTTCTGATTGAGCGCGGGGCCGCCAATCGGATCGCAATAGGCATCGACGTAGACCTTCGCGTCGGTCTGCGTCTTGATCAGATCCGCGGCAGCATCGAGCACAGGCTTGGAGCTTGGACGAAGCGTACCATTGCGCTCGAAGCTCACGCCGCGAAGATCGATTTTCTCGGATTGGCTCTGCACGACGGCCGTCGGTGGCGGCGGAGCAGATGCTTCAGTCACTGGGCTGGGCGATTGAGCGCACGCCGAAAGCATCACGAGCGGCAACGCCAGCGTGACGGCAATAGAGATTCTGCGTGCCGGTGAAAAAGGCCGAAATACCGCAGATTTTTCGAACTCTGAGAGCTTCATATTCGTCTGCGCCTCCTCGCTGCCGGCGAAGGAGAAGGGCAAACGCTATGCCATCAGAACTTCTAGGCGAAGGCCCGGTTCCAGATCGAATGTGAGTCAACGCAGGAAGGTAAAAGTTACACGCGCACTATCTTCGATTAAAATTCGCCGCCATTTTTATCGCGGTGATTGTCCCTGCGCCGCCAAAAGATCAGCTTTGTGCTTTTCCTGCACCCCACGGCATCCGACGACTACCGATGCGGTTTTAATCGCACCCGGCTGCTGCTCATAGATTACGACGAGGGAGGAATCAGCCCATATGTGGCGGTTGGTTGCAGGGTTATCGAGCTTGCCGGGACCCACGATGCTTTGAAAGTAGCTGAGCATTGCGAGATCATTTTGGGACCCGCTCGTTTGTAGCATCGCGCCCTCAAACTGGTCCTTGTAGAAGCGATACAGGGTGGAATGCATAAGATGCGCGCGGCCCACGCCGAGTGGCTCGCCTTGCCGCGTAAAGAACTTGATATCGCCATCAGCGCGAACCAGTTTCATGTCAGTACTTGGCGGCGAGCCGCAGCCGATTCCCTGAAACCCGCCTTGGTAGGCAGTCGGGGGAGGGCTGACCGTGGATACTGGAGCTGCAGCCGGCGTGGCAGTTGATGGAGCATTGTGCGAGGCGCATCCAGTAGCGCTGACCAGCACGATCGCGGCGATCACAATCCAACGGCCGATTCGCTTGGGTATCATCATTTCCTTCCAATTTCGGCAATCTACCAACGTGAACGTCTAAGGGTGCGCCGTCAAGCATCGCGTTCGCCCGCGCCTCGGGACACGCCGGCATCGAGTTGCCCCGTCGCAACCGGTCGTGGAAGATTTACGAGATCGAACGGGTATGAATGGTGACAGGCGTGAATCCTCAGAGGGTCAACGCGGCAATAACGGGCGGATGCCGCGCGATTCTCGCCGCATTGCTGGCCTTTCTGCTCGCAATTCCGCTCCCAGCGCGCGCGCTCGCCGCGGGTACGCCACCGCCCAATCCTACCACCATGATAAAGTCCGTGATCGATCAGACAATCGTGGTGTTCAAAGAGCGCGACCTGACGCCCGCCGCCCGCCAGGTCAAGCTGCGCGCGATCGCCGAAGCGCACTTCGATTTCGCCGAGATGGCGCGCTCGACGGTTGGCTATCATTGGCGCGACTTCACGGCCGAACAACAGAAGGAGTTCGTGCCGCTCTTCACCGCGTTTATCGAGG
>JASHQJ010000012.1 GCA_030037595.1 Candidatus Binataceae bacterium | reverse complement strand
GCTCAACGAGGCATTCAACCGCCGCTATTCGACCGAACGTAACGTCTATCTCGAGACCGTCATTTGGGACGAGATCTGCGACGGCGTTATCGGTCCTGAGACGATCAAGGCTATCGCCGAGAAGGCGCGCGAGGACGGCGTCGAATTGCTAATCGGCCTTTCAGGCGTGCAATCGAATCAGTATCCGCGCGGCCGCGATCTTGGACTTCAGTTCGTTGGCCAGGGCTTGCCCACGATCATGGGCGGCTTCCACGTGAGCGGTTACCCAGATTCGTGCAAGTTCCTCAACGAGTGTGGGATCACGACCGTCGTTGGCGAAGCGGAAAACCTCTGGGGCGAGATAATCGAAGATTTTCTTCGCGGTGATCTGCAGAAAAATTACAGCGTGACGCAGGGAATCCGCGCTAAGACCGGCAAGGACGATATCATCGTGCCGCTCATCACCGAGGCGCTTCTACCCGTGGTTGACGATCGCTATCTGACGCGGTTCTTCAACACCACGATGACCACGATCGATACTTCGCGCGGATGCCCGTTCACCTGCTCATACTGCAGCGTGAAAAACGTGATGGGGCGCACGATGCGCTCGCGCGAGCCCGACGCGGTGGTCGCGTGGGTGCGCGACGCGGTGCAGAAGCACGGCATCACGTCGCTCTTCCTCGTGGATGATGATTTCTTTCGCTCACCGCGCTGGGAAGAAATTCTGGTCGGCCTCGGCGAAATCAAGAAAGAGTATCCTCAGCTATCATTCATGATGCAGGTCGACGTCGACGCCTCGTGCTACGCGAACGTCGCGGAGGGTGAGACCGAGACCGCGAAGCATCGGCGGAGCCGCCGCTTCACGGAGCTCGCGGCCGCCGCGGGGTGCTACATGGCGTTCGTCGGCATCGAGTCGCTCAATCCCGACAATCTCAACTTTGCGACCAAGTACCAGAACACCGACGATCGCCAGCACAAAATGAAGCTCGAGGAGGCGCGCGCCCGCGTAATCAACAAGTATCGGCGCGTCGTGGACAACTGGCACAAAGTCGGCGTTTCGGTGCACGCTGGCTACATGCTGGGCTTCCCGTTCGACGGGCCTGATTGCGGCCGAATCGCGGCGGCGACGCTCAAGAAGATCGGCTTTGACATCGTGTCGTTCTTCATCATGACTCCTCTTCCCGGGACTGAGGACCAGGTGCGCAGTGCCAAGGAAGGCCTTATCAACGACTGGGATTTCAACAACCTCGATTCGCAGCACGTAACGCTCAAGCATGAGCTGCTCGACAAAGCGAGCTGGATGCAGGCGTATCGCGAGGCGTTCACGCGCTTCTATTCGGTGCCGCGCCTCTTGCGCAACATCTTCACGGTTTGCGGGGGCAGCGGACTCTCGGCTGAATCGCGCCGCTCGGTCTTGGTGCAATTCGTTTACTACTTCTTCAGCTATCGGCAGGGACGGCATCCGATGGTCGGCGGAATCTGGCCCATCAAGCGGCGTGACGTGCGGCGAATGGTGATCAACGACGAAGAGGCGCGTCGCTTCTACCTCGGGAGCCGCTTCGATGCGATCCTGCGCGGCGATTCCGACGACGGCTTTGCGGCCGCGCCTGCATGAGCATCGCCTTAAACGCGTAGAGCAACAACGCCGATGCAATTCTCGCATCGGCGTTGACATTTTCAGAGGTTACTCATGGCGGAGAGCGAGAACGGGGCAGGGCGCGCGTCGCAGGACGCGTTCGCTGATGCTGCCCTCGATTAGCCGCGCGAGGCCGCGCCTGCCGTGCGTGACCATCACGATTACATCCGCTGAGACGCGTTTCGCGACCAGGTCGATAACTTCCGCGGGGTCACCCATCTCGTCGATAATGTCCCATTTCACGTCCAGCAGGCGTTGCTGGGCAATCCCAACGAGCTTGTCGCGGTCGATATTTTCCTGGCGCTTGATGAGATCCACGTATTGCGGCATGCCGCTTACGTCCATGTCGACCGGCACGATGTGGACCACGAAGACCTCGCCGTCATTTTGCGCTGCGATTTGCCGTGCAAGCTCGAGTGCGGTCAGTGAGCTCTCGTCGAAATCGACCGGGACCAGGATTCGTTTGAATGGAAAAGCCATCGCGTCTCCGAGTCGGCGACTAAAGAATGTCGCGAAACAGCCAGTAGAGAAAGGCCGCCAACATGATCGACGAGGGCAGAGTCAGCACCCACGCCATCGCGATATTGCGCACGGTTTCGAACTGCAGTCCGGATCTGTTGGCCATCATCGTACCGGCTACTCCCGATGACAAAACGTGCGTGGTGCTTACCGGCAGGCCGTAAAGGTCGGCGGCGGCGATGGTCGTGGCCGCGGTAATCTCGGCCGCGGCACCTTGCCCATAAGTAAGGTGATCCTTGCCGATTTTCTCGCCGACTGTCACCACGATTCGCTTCCAGCCCACCATCGTGCCGAGGCCGAGCGCCAGAGCGACAGCCACCTTTACCCATCCGGGAATGAACTTGGTCGCGATGTCGATATGCTTCTTGTAGTTGTCGATCGTCGCCCAATCGTCGGCGGTCATCGAGGCCGGATTTTGCTTTTCCAGCAGATGGAAGGCCTCGCTGGTGAGATACATGTCATTGCGGAAATTGCGCGCATACTGGGGCGGCACCTTCGCCATCTCCTTGTACATCTTCAACTCATTGGAGATGTCGTTGATGATTTGCTCCAGGCCAAGAAGGGTTGCCGGACTGTAACGCTTGGTCCTGATGTATTCTTCAACCACGTCGCGCGGATCGCCTATCGTGGCGGACTTCGAAACGTACTTGTCCAGGACTTTGTCAGCCTGCGTTGAGACCGCGACGAAGTCCGCAGTCTTATCCGCCGGCACGTCGCGGTTGAGCGCGTAGGCGGTGGGTACCAAGCCAATCAGGATCAGCATGATGAGGCCCATGCCCTTCTGCCCGTCGTTCGAGCCATGCGCAAAGCTGACGGCGGTGCAGGTGAGGATCAGCAGCGTGCGAATCCAGAACGGCGGCGGCGCGGTTCCCTCCGGCGCGTCATAGAGCCGTTTATCCTGAACCATCACCTTGGCCACGAGCAGCAGCAGCGCCGCGATCGCAAAACCCACGAGCGGCGACACTAGCAGCGACTTGCCGATATTGCCGGCCTGGCTCCAATCGACGCCGCTCGTACCGGACTTTATCGCCATCAGTTGGTTGGCGATTCCGACGCCGATGATCGATCCGATAAGGGTGTGCGAACTCGACGCCGGCAGGCCCAGGTACCACGTGCCGAGGTTCCAGATTATCGCCGCCACCAGCAGCGCAAACACCATCGCGAAACCGCCCGCGCTGCCTACCTGCAGAATCAGTTCGACCGGCAACAACGACAGGATTCCGAAGGCGACCGCGCCACTCGAGAGCAGCACGCCCGTAAAGTTCCACAATCCCGACCATGCCACCGCGAAGTGCGGTTCGAGCGAATGCGTGTAGATCACCGTGGCGACGGCATTGGCAGTGTCGTGGAAACCGTTGACGAATTCGAAGCCGAGCGCAATCAAAAGCGCTCCGCCGAGCAGGAGAAAGGTCCGGATCGTTACGTTTCTTTCGACCGAAAGATCGGAGATCAGATGAGTCGCCACGTAGATTAGACCGGCGGCGAAAATCAACCCGAAGATGATAATTCCACCCGCACCCGGGCCCCTTGAGAGCTTCTCTGCAACTACGTGCTTCTCGGGTATTGCGCTTTCTATGGTCGCTGCCACGGGCACTTCTCCTCGCTTCAGCTGGGCCCCTTTTTTGTGAGCGCTGAGTCATAGCGTGCACGGCTTACGGGCGCGCTAGCGAATTGTTGCCAGAATGTGATCCGATATTTGCGCCATACCGCAATCAGTTTGGGCTGCCGGTCGCTATCGGACGCAATGCCGCGCGGCAGCGCGCGGTCTGATTCATCGGGCGGCACGATGGGATTGCGATCGTGGCCCGTTAAATGTATGACTCGGGCAGACAATGATGAAGCTTGAACGAGCAGACTCTCACGCCTTGCACTCGCGCCATCCGAGCCGCTAGGGATGTAGGCGGCGCTTAATGGACTACCACGCTTACCTGCCATACCTCGTTGGCGCAGTCGTCATCATTTTGATCCTGATCTTCGTGCCGTTCGTGCGGCGCGTTATCGGGGCGCTAATCCGGCTCGCAATCTTCATAATCGCGGTCGCAGTCGTGATCGCCGGTGTAGCGATGCTCATGAACAATGAGACCATCTTCGAGAAGCCGGGACCCGAGATGCGCACCACCCGCTTCCTCACGATGAACTCGGCTCACACCACCGACAGCGGCGACGGCTCGGCCACCTGCGACATGACGGAGGCCAAAGCCGCCGAGGCTCAAAAGCCCGAAAAGCATAAGCATGCCGAGAAAGCTGCCGCGGCTCCCGCTGCAGCGCCCTCGGCCGGCGCTCCGAGTGCGGAGGCCACGCCCGACAATGATTACGACGAGCTGATGCGCCGCTCCTTCCCGGGCATCCCGCGCGCCAAGCTCTACGACCTCTCCAAGGATGTCGTCAATTCGCTCGGCGGATGGAAAATCGTCAAGGAGAATCCCGGCGCCGGCACGATCGATTGCATCTACACCTCGCGCATCCTCGGCATGGAGGACGACGTGAGAATCACAGTCGAGCCGAGCGGGGTTATCGACGTATGCTCGCGCTCGGGGACGGCGCGGCCTGATTCGACCTCATGGTTGCGCTGGTTCCCCGGCGATCTCGGCGCCAATATCGGCCACATCAAGCAGTTCTATGAAACACTCGAGCCGAAGATGGACGAGATCTACAAGGAGCAGCAGGAGAAGGAGAACGCCAAGAAGCCGCACTGACGCGCTCGCAGGTAGCCGGTTTAACGCCCATTGCATCCGCTTTGACTCCGGCCTCGAAAGCGCTGCAAGCTGAAGCTGATGGCGATGCGAGAGGGACAAATCGATGCGATGGCCGCGTATCTCGTGCAGGGGCTGCTCGAGCGCGGAGTAATTACCACCAAGGCCGATGCCGCCGAGCTGACCGCCTGCGTGGTCGAGTTGATGTCGGAAAACTTCGAGATCGAGTCGCAAATCGACGAGGAGGCCGATCGCATGGCCGAAGACCTCGCGCGTAAGGACACTCGCACCGATGTGAGCCGTTTGCGCGCGATGATCCGTCAGCGGCTCGCCGAGAAAAAAGGTTTCACGCTCTGAGCGCGGCAATCGGACTTACATGAAACTCAGCGAGGAACGGATTCTCTATCTCGCGCGCGAGTCGCTCAATCGCTTGCGCAGCGAGGGTCTGGCGGAGATAACGAACTTTCCGCTCGCGCTCAGGACCGGGCGCGCGTTGCTCGAGGAATGGTGCGAGAAGGGCGATGCGATCGATGCGATAGTGCGGCGCAAGATCGCCTCGATGAAACGCGACGTTGTCGAGGGCAGCAACGAATGGACGCTGCTCTATCGGCGCTACCGCGACGAGGAGCTGCGCAAGAAAGGTCCCCAGCGCTGATCGGTTTCCGACAATCGAACAAAGAAGGCCGACGCCTCATCAGCGCCGGCCTTTTCATTTGGGAGTCGCGATCGAGATGCGCCCGCCGATCAGAGTCCCGGAGGGGTCTCGGACGTAATCGGCGCGTTCAGGGTCTCACACGAGGCTACGAATCCGAGCGGCAGACCCGGATCGCTCGGAGCTGAGACATCGTCGGATGCGGCCACGCCGGTCGCGAGCGCAAGCACGACGTCCGTGTTGACCGCGGGTCCCGACGGGAATACCGCGTCGCCCGCCAGCAGCGCGCTAAGGTCCGCATCGCCGTCGATGTCGAACTCGCCAGTTTCGGCGGGGACGCCCAGGCTGGCGAGAACACCAACGACGGGGCCGCCCGAGATCGTCAGACGCAGGTTCACAAAGCGCGGCTGCCTTATCGCCGGAGCAGCCGGCGCCTTCATCGGGGCAAGCGCCGTGGCGGGACCGTCAAGGAGCGGCAGAGCTATGGGACGTCCGCTCCAGGTGAACAGCGTGCCAGTCAACCCGCGGCTCGTCTGTAGTTCGGCTGCTGGAATCCGCAATATCACCGGCGAGCCCTCGGTCGGAAATTGAGTCGCGCAATATCCGGCCGGCGCGAGAGCGAGGTAGAGCGTACCGTCGTTCCGGATCGCGTTTTGTACATCGGCGAGGCAGTTTTTGCAGGCGAACGGCGCCGTCAGCCGAAACGACGTGAAGTCATGAATCTTGGCAAAGTTCGGCGCGCTTGTCGGCAGATTGAAGTTATCTTGGCAATCGCCGCTTGCTCCGCCGGGAATCTGCTCGCTCAGCAGGAGCAGACTCGCGCCGGGTTTCTGTAGCAGGATGTCTGCGTTGAGGCCCTTGGAAAGCTGAGCCGCGGCGTTCGACGGCGCGACCAGGCTGGCCGTGGCGAAGGCGGCTAGCGCAGAAAATGCGGCGAGTGCGCCGCGGTAGGTTATTCTTCTGTGCATTCTTGCCTCCTCATCCTTTGCGAATGCGTCGGCCGGCAGATGCTAACCGGCTTCCTCGAGTCATTTTGAGCGGCCCATAATGCACCAGAATGTTTGAAAAAACAACAAACTGTGTCATCCAATCGAGCAAAAAATTCATAAATCAGAACATACTGTAGGTTAATTTATTACTACAGAAAGGCAGAAACGCGGGCCACCCGCTGATGGTTGATGCTGAGCGGCCGCCTCGATAGTAGCGGATAGTTACCCGAGCGCTGCTCGCAGAAAGCTGCCAGAAAAACGAGCCATGGGCTCAGCCTTATGATACCGCCGGCCGACCCGCAGGGCGGCTTCGAAGGCACACGCCGTACGCGAACATGACGCTTTCGCTCACGCTGCTCGACGCGCGGGTACGGTGACTGCCGATCGATGATCGTGACCGTGCTCTGGCGGGTGAGCTGGCGATCGGTGTTATAGGTAACACCGCCGGCCACGGTTTGGGCGAAGGGGATGCCGGCGGAGCAGACCGCGAGAGCCCGCCGCGCCCGCCATCGCGGGTACGTAACCTCCTGTACATTTCCTTAAACCTGTATAAGCGCCGAGCGAACTGATAACTCTTTGTAGCTGAATCTTACAATGGGTACCAGAGCTGGCCGTTCCAAATCTCCGCGTCGGCCGGGATGCCTTCTCCGCGCGCTGCCGGTTATCGAATGGGGTGCCCGCTTGCTAGGATCGATTCATGGACGAGAATGAATTCCTGCGCCGCGCCGACGCCTGCCTCACCGCGGTTGCCGAATGGCTCGAGGAGCTCGACCCCGACGAAGTCGATTACAGCACTGCCGACGGCGTCGTTACGATGGAATTTGCCGACGGTGCACGTTTTATCCTGAGCCGCCAGGCCGCCACGCGCCAGGTCTGGCTGGCGGCGGGCGCACTTGGTCTTCATTTCGGATACGATTCAGCCTCCGACCGCTGGTGCGACGACAAGGATGGCTCCGAGCTGATGTCCAAGCTCGCCGAAGTCGTTACCGCCAAATTGGGACATTCGATCGACTCCTGACTCCCGCCTGAGCCGATTCGGCTAATTGCCTCGACGAGAAGTTACCTCTTGCTTTTGCCGGGAACCCCGCTAAACTGCCGATTAGCACTCGTACCGTCGGAGTGCCAATTGACAAAGGTCGAAGCGTAATTAATCTTACCGGCGGTCGGGTTTACCCGGCGCGACCAACAAAAAATCTCATATCTGCGGGTCAAGGAGGCAACTGGTCCCCATGAAGATCAGACCATTGGGAGATCGGATTCTCGTCAAGCGAATCAAGGAAGAAGAGCGAACCAAGGGCGGGATTATCATTCCCGACACGGCCAAGGAAAAGCCCCAGGAGGGCAAGGTCGTCGCCGTCGGCAAAGGCAAGGTCAACGAGGACGGCAAGCTTATTCCCACCGAAGTTAAGGCCGGTGACAAGATCCTGTTCGGCAAGTATTCCGGCAGCGAGGTCAAGATCGACGGCGAAGAGCATCTGATTCTGCGCGAGGACGATATCCTCGGCATCCTCGAGTAATGGCGCCGACCAACGGCAACGCAAGGATGCGCAACTCACGACAATTTGAACCCAGGAGAGGCAAGACATGCCTGCAAAAGTAGTCCGTTTTTCCCAGGAAGCGCGTGAAAAGATCCTGAAGGGGGTCAACGTGCTGGCTGACGCCGTGACCGTTACGCTCGGGCCCAAGGGCCGCAACGTCGTGCTTGAGAAGAGCTTCGGCGCCCCCAACGTCACCAAGGACGGCGTCACCGTCGCCAAGGAAATCGAGCTCGAAGACAAGTTCGAGAACATGGGCGCCCAGATGGTGAAGGAAGTCGCCTCCAAGACTTCCGACGTCGCCGGCGATGGCACCACCACCGCGACCGTGCTCGCGCGCTCGATTTACACTGAAGGCATCAAGATGGTCGCCGCGGGTCACGACCCGATGGCGATCAAGCGCGGCATCGACCGCGCCGTTGAAGCGATCACTGGCGAGCTCAAGAGCCTGTCCAAGCCGACCAAGGACCGCAAGGAAATCGCCCAGGTCGGCACTATCTCGGCCAACAACGACTCCACGATCGGCGACATCATCGCCGAGGCGATGGAGAAGGTCGGCAAGGAAGGCGTGATAACGGTTGAAGAGGCGCGCGGCCTCGAGACCCAGCTCGAAGTGGTCGAAGGTATGCAGTTCGACCGCGGCTATCTCTCACCGTACTTCGTGACCGATCCCGAGCGGATGGAAGCGAAGCTTGAGGACGCCTACCTGCTTATTCATGAAAAGAAGATTTCCTCGATGAAGGACCTGCTGCCGATCCTCGAGACGATCGCGAAGACCGGCAAGCCGTTCCTGATCATCGCCGAGGATATCGAAGGCGAGGCGCTCGCGACTCTGGTCGTCAACAAGATCCGCGGAACGCTGCAATGCGTCGCGGTCAAGGCTCCGGGCTTCGGCGATCGGCGCAAGGCGATGCTCGAAGATATCGCGACGCTCACCGGCGGCAAGGCGATTTCTGAAGAGCTCGGCGTCAAGCTCGAGAACGTGACCCTCAACGACCTCGGCCGCGCCAAGCGGATCGTGGTTGACAAGGACAACTCCACGATCATCGACGGCGCCGGCAAGAAGAGCGACATAGAGGGCCGTATCAAGCAGATCCGCGCCCAGATCGAGGAGACCACCTCCGACTACGATCGGGAGAAGCTGCAGGAGCGGCTCGCGAAGCTGGTCGGCGGCGTTGCGGTGATTCGCGTTGGCGCGGCGACTGAAGTCGAGATGAAGGAAAAGAAGGCGCGCGTCGAGGACGCGCTCCATGCGACCCGGGCCGCGGTGGAAGAGGGCGTGGTCCCTGGCGGCGGCGTGGCGCTGATCCGCGCGTCGTCGGCGCTCGACAACCTCCGCGGCAACGAGCACGAGAAGATCGGCATCAACATCATCAAGAAGGCGGTCGAGGGACCGTCGTGGTGGATCGCGTCGAACGCCGGATGGGAAGGCTCGGTGGTGGTCGACAAGATCAAGAACAACAAGGGCCCCTTCGGCTTCAACGCGGGCAGCGAGGAGTTCGAGGACCTGATGAAGGCGGGCATCATCGACCCGACCAAGGTGGTGCGTAGCGCCCTGCAGAACGCGGCGTCGGTCGCGAGCCTGCTGCTTACGACTGAGTGCATGGTCGCGGAGAAGCCCGAGGAGAACAAGCCGGCGGGGCCGGCGATGCCTCCGGGCGGCATGATGTAATCACGCATCGCGCGAAGAACGAACGACAAGCGGCGGCGCCTCATCGGCCCCGCCGCTTTTTTTGGTATAAGGAGGACGGCAAGGACTTTAATCTCCGTCGCGAGGGCGCTGGTCAGCCATTGCCGCACGCTTTTGTTCCAACTTCCGGGCGAGTGTCTGAAAGTCCCTCACCCGTGCCGCTTCGAGATCGTCGAGACCTTTTCCCACTTCCACGGCGAGCCATTTTACGTGTTCCTGGTGGTGTTCGACGGCGAGTTTGATCATCGACGAGCGCGAACGACGCGCGCCGCGAGCGAGAGCGTCGATACGTTTAAGCGTGCGCTCGTCGAGACGAACAAGGGCATTCTTTTCGGCGGCCATGTGAAGCAGAATATCGCGCGATCGCAGCAGGAAGCACGCAGGTTGGATCACATCTTCTCGCACGCTAGGATTCGCGAATGCTCAAACGACTCGACACGCTCGAGGTCGCGACCTCCGATCTCAACGACGCGGCGGCGATCTATGAAAAGAACTTCGGCTTCCAGGTGAAGCGCGAGGGCGACACGGCGATAGTCAAAGTCGGCGCCGCGGAAATCAAACTGAGGACCGGCGAAGCGGTCGCTCCCGCGATCGCGGCGAACGGCGAAGGCATGATGGGCCTCTGGCTCGAGGCCGATGATGTTGACCTCGTCGCCGCTGCTCTGAAGAAAGCTGGAATCGACGCCGGTGCGCCACGCCGCGACGTCGGCCGCCGCGTGCTCGCGATCGACCCGAAGCACGCCAACCAGGTGCCGCTCTTTATCTTCGATCGCAAGGCCTGAAACTCTCGAGGCGAATCACGATGGAAAACGTAAGTGGAAAGGTCGCCGTAATCACCGGCGGTGCGAGTGGAATCGGCTTCGCAACTGCCAAGGCGCTGGCCGCACGCGGCGCGAAGATCATGATGGCCGATATCGAGCGCGGCGCGCTCGACAAGGCGGTCGCCCAACTAAAATCTGCCGGCGCCACCGTCGATGGCGTCGTGTGCGATGTCGGCGACCTGGCCTCAGTGAAGCATCTTGCCGATGCGACCTTCAGCCGTATGGGCGGCGCGCATATCGTATTCAACAACGCCGGTGTTGCGGTCGGCGGTCCGATCGCGGAGATGAAGCACTCCGATTGGGAGTGGATCATGCGCGTCGACCTCTGGGGACCAATCCACGGCGTCGAGGCTTTCCTGCCGCGGATGATCGAGCAGCGCGAGGGTGGGCATTTGCTGTTCACCGCCTCGTTCGCCGGCCTGGTGCCGAACGTCGGCCTAGGTCCTTACTGCGTTGCGAAATACGGCGTCGTCGCGCTGGCCGAAGTGCTGCAGCGCGAGCTGCGTCCGCATAACATCGGCGCATCAGTGCTTTGTCCGATGCGTGTGGCTACTAATATCGGCAACTCCGAGCGCAACCGACCGGCCGAGCTCGGAGGACCCACGGCATCGCCGCGCGTCGAGCCGCAGGGCGAGGACAACGCCAACATGGCGGGCCGTGTGCTAGCGGTAGATGACGTCGCTGCGCAGGTCGTTAACGCGATCATCGCGAATCGGCTCTACATCCTGCCGCACGCGGAGAGCCGCAAATCGATTCGCCGCCGCTTCGAGCGGATCGACCGCACGTTCGAGGAGAAGAATTGACGTCCTAGTTTCGGCGGTAAACGAAATAATCAACCGGCTCGACTACGCGTTGATCCTCAAGGTCGTAGTCGGCCTAAGCCGCGTATGCTCGTAGATTCCTGAGACCGCGTTCGAAGTCATGATGTGAGAGTTGCGCAAGGATCGAATTTCCTCCGCGCGCGACTTTCTCCGCATATTCCGACTAGCTGGAAGCGACTTCGCTTTCTACGAGTTCGTGAGAGACTGCTTCGAGCTCGCCGGCGTCGAACGTTGGATTCGATAAACTTCTGCGAGGGTAGTCCATCGAGGAGAACTCTTTCGCTGGCGTCAAAAAAGTTCACCCATGCGTACTGATAGATTCGATCGGTAGTTGCGGCCCTAAGACATTTCATTCCGCCCGGGCGCAGGACCCGGCGACATTCAACAACCGCGCGTCCAGGCCGGTCAAAATGATGAAACACCGTCGATATGAAGATCAGATCGACTGAACCATCTTTCAGCGCAAGCGATTCTGCCGCAGCGCGGATGTGCCAAACGCGCGCGCTGGGCGCTGGCGCCGCACCTGTGCCAGCATTCTTTGCGACCGATCGAGCGCGACAACGCGCGTAGCAAAGCGCTGCGCGAGCGCTCCCGAGTAGCGGCCCCTGCCGCATCCGAGATCCACGATGCGTCCGACGGTCGTCGCCGCGACGCTGGCAGCTACCACGTCCATCCACTTGGCGAGAGTTTGAGGAGAGTAGGATCGACCAGCATCGTACGAGGCCGCAGTGTTTCCTTTGTCGTAGTCCATTGACGCTCTAGGTCGAGCGTGTGGCAATCAGATTTCTGCGGTGAACGTGGCGCGGACTTCGGCTTCCAGCCGGCGCGTCAGCTCACCGCGATCGCGGCTGGTCATGCCCTCGGTGAAGATCGGCTTGCCGATCACCATCCGCATCTTGCGTCCCGGAATCACGACTATCGCCTTGCGCGGAAAGAACGCGCCCGAGCCGCTGATCGACATCGGCACCACTGGAGCCTTGCCGAGGATCGCGATCCACGCGGCGCCGTCGCTGAACTCGTGCACGCGGTTGTCGCTATGGCGATGGCCCTCGGCGAATACGCTGACCAGGAATCCGCTCTTGATAACATCGACGGCATGGCGCACCTCGCGTCCGCCAGCCTGACGATCGATGATGATGTTCTCGGAGTGCTTTAGGGCGAAACCGAGCAGGGGGATTTTCAAGAGCTCCTTCTTCGCGACGAAGCGCGGTTCGCCCGGGATATAGGCGCCGATTGCGAAGATGTCGAAGAAACTCTGATGGTTGGAAACCAGCACGCAGGATTTAAGCCCAGCGAGATTCTCGAGCCCCACGATTTCGACCTTCACGCCGCAGGTACGGATTATGAGCCACCCCCAGAACCGCGTGAGCAACGTGACTTCGTGGCTCCTGCCCATCAACGCTGCCAGCGCCGCAACCGGCGCGAGGATCGCCGTGTAAATCCCCGAAAGTAGGGTCGCGATCGCACCCCATGCGAGGCTTACTGGGCCACGGGAGGTCGAGGCCGGCATGGATGAAACTTGCGCGCCGTTTGCCATGCGAGCCTACTGTTGCCGAGCGCGAGCCTGCGCGCAAGAGTGTTGCGGCGACACCGCTCGGAGAGCCGCGTTGACATGTTTTCCTGTGGTTGGTACTTCAAGAAAGGGCGCCTGCTTCACCGCTCAATCCTCTGGTTCTGCGTTTTGCGAGTGAATTCCGCCTTATTTCAGGGGACAGAATGGAACATTTAACCGGCCTTCAACAGTTCCTCAAGATCCTTACCCAGGCAGACAACATCCCAATCATGGCGATGATGCTGCTGGTGCTGTTCTTTACGTACATTGGCCTGAAGCAGGCTCGCCGCAACGATCAGCTTATCGAGCACGGCCAGCGCGACAAGATTATCGAAGAGATGCGCAAGTAGCCGCGCGACTTCAGGAAGGACTCCGTAATGCCGTTTACGATCATCGCCGAGAATTGCACCGGATGCAGTGCCTGCGAGAAGCGCTGCCCGACCGGCGCGATCTCGGGAATTTCCAAGCGGGTTTATTACATCGCGCCCGAGTTATGCATCGATTGCGGCGCCTGCGGCGTGATCTGCCCCGACGACGCGATCATGAACAACAAGGGCGAGATGACGCACGTGCTGAAGCGAGCCGAGCGTCCCGTCGCCGTCGTGCATCCGGACAACTGCAACGGATGCGGCGTATGTGTTGACGTATGCCCGTTCGATTGCATCTCGCCTTCGCCCGAAAACACGGCAGTCTATCTCGGCAAGGTGCAGGTCAATGAAAAGACCTGCGTCGGATGCCTGCTCTGTGAAGAGGTTTGCGGATGGGACGGGATCTACATCATGCCGTCCGGCGAGAAAGAGGCATTCCTCAACTCGCTTGGCTATTCGGGCGGCGGCGAAGAAGCAGCCTGATCGCCGGCGCCGCATTCCATAGCTTTCGATTCGACGGGCCGGCTGTCACGCCGGCTCGTTCGTTTTTCAAGGGAA
>JASHQJ010000011.1 GCA_030037595.1 Candidatus Binataceae bacterium | reverse complement strand
TCTCCTGCTTGCCGCTCACCATGTCGCCGGCCTTGATCTCAACTCTCCGGAACTTGTTGCCGTCTGCGGGAACGAAGACCCAGTCGCGGTCGTGCAGATGCAGGATGGCCGGCGCGGGTACAAGCGCGAAGTGGGCTTTTTGCTGGCTGACAAAGGTGGCGGTCACGAACATGCCCAGCTTCATCGTCCCGGGGTTGGCAACTTCAATGCGCACTTTGGCCGTGCGGATCTGCGGATCGAGAACCGGTCCGATGTCGGAGATGCGGCCAGTGAGCACTTCGTCGGGATAGGCATTGAGTTTGATCTTCGCCTCCTGCCCCAACGCCAGCTTGGGAATGTCGTTCTCGTATACGTCGCAGATCACCCACACGCTGCTGATGTCGGCCACCGTAAACGCCGTCGCCGATCCGGAAAACGTCACGCCTGCCGCCGCCGCCTGGGTTACGAATTGCTGCACCACCACGCCCGAGATTGGCGAGTACACCGAAACGACCGACGAAGGGTGATCCTTATCGAGACCCAGCGTTTGCAGCTGCTCCTCCGCCGACTTCAGATCTGCGAGCGAATCGTCCTCGGCATCCTCGGCCTGCTCCAACATGCTCGATGAGATGGCGCCGTGCTCGAACAGGTCCTTGGCACGCACGTATGCTTTGTTGTTCATGATCTCGTCGTTGCGCGCCTTCAAGTACGTGTCGAATGCATTCGAGCTATCCGGGCTCTGGATCCTGAGCAGAAGTTGTCCCTTCTTCACGTAGTCGTCCAGCCGCGCCTTGATATCGACTACGCGCCCGCTCGCAAGCGAGATCACCGGGATCTCGCGAGCAATGTCTGGAAAAACCGTGCCGGTTACATCCAGCTCGGCGGGAGCGTCGTACGACTCGGCAGAAACAAGCGGGTACTGCTCCGGCTTGTCCACTAAGAACAGACTCATGTCGCCCTTTTGCTGCACCTGCACCTGCACCGGCCCGGTGCCGCCTTCTTCGTTCTTGCACGCGCTCAGTGCAAGACAAGCCACCAGTGCGCAAACCGCGGCGAGCCGAATCCTCAGCGCGTGCTTCCAGCCTCCAATTCCGGTCATGGGATCACCTCGCGTCCAACAGCAAGATTGAGTTGGCCGGCAGCGGTCAAATACGCGCCGAGCAGTTGCGCATAAGCCAGTTGCACCTGGCGGTAATCGCTTTGCGCGTTGAGAAAATCCATCAGGGAGGCGCCGCCGTCCAGGTAGGCGTAGCTCACTGAATCGCGGACGCGCAAGGCTTCGTCGTTGTATTTGGCTTTGTAAGGTTTGAGCAGCGCGATGTTGCTGCGCACCAGCTCATAAGCCGTGTCCACATCGCTGAAGACCTGCGCCTTTGCCGCTTCGCTGGCCTGCTGGCTGCGGTCGATGTCGATCAGGGTGCGCTTCTTTTCACCCTGGTTGCGGTCGAACACCCGCAGCGGAATGCTCACGTTGATGCCCAATGTCTGCAGATGGTCGGTGTCGGGGTTGTTCGTCGATGAGTTCCACGTGTACCAGGCGCTGTAGGTTGGGTCAGTCGAGCCGTTCGAGATGGCCAGCTTGTGATTGGTCTCGGACTGCTGCACCGTTTGCAGCGCCGCCTGGAGATCAGGCCTGGCCGCGAGCGCCGAGTCGCGGTAGGATTCAAGGGGCTGCAAAGCGTCGTTGAAATCGAACGCACCGGTCACATCGAACTGATCCACGGGGGTTCGGTCGTTAAGCAACTGCAGCAATTGAATCTTCGCGGTGCGCAGATTCACGATTGCGGTCTCGATCTCCGACTCGTACTGCACTCGCTGCAGTTCGATGCGGTCGAAGTCGATTTGCGCGATATCGCCAGCCTTGAGCCGATCCGCGCTGATGGCAATGATCTTGTCGTAGTAGTCGAGATCGGCTTTGGCCAGGTCGAGGATAAATTTCGCCTGCAACGTGGCCACAAAGGCGGTGCGCAGCGCGAACACCATGTTGCGCTCGAGGTCCTCATGCTGCGCTTCGGTAATGCGCGTGCCCTCCTGCGCGCTCTCTAGGCGCAGTTCGCGCTTGTGATCGCGTTCGTGCAGGTAGCTGAAGTTGGGCACAACGAAAGTGCCAGATAACGGCGCCCACACGCCGTGGTTGGGGGCAATCTGCGTGCCATCTGCCGTGAGCGAGAACTGCGGATTGGGCCGCAGGAAGGCCGTGATCTCCTCTGCCCTCATTTCATCTACGTTGTCGGCGTCGGCCCTTAGCGCCGGATTGCCGGCTTCGAATTTCGCCCTCACTTGGTCCCAGGTGAGGGCCTGCTGCGCGCATGCCGCAAACGGAAAGATCGACGTCATGAATACAAGGAACGAGCGAAGGGCTGTCCGGCAATCGAGTTGAAAGATGTGCATGAGCCTCTCCGGTTCAACCACTCGCGGACGAGTCAACTAGCTGGAATGCCGGTGGTCTGGATTTGCTGGGGTGTCCTCTGACCAAAACGAGGATAGAGAAGAAACCGATTTTCAAATTGCTATCTTTCGGGCGCGGGAAGCTATCGATAGGACAGGTGTAGGCTATCTTTTGGGCAGAGCGAAAAACTCCTTACGAATCACAGAGAAAATGTATATGGGTTTTACATGAAGTTTATATGCGTGCTTTATGAGCAGCGTGTCAACTGCTTTTACGAGCGTCCCGCGGAACGATCGGAAAACTGAGATTCGATGCGCACAAGCCTATACGCGTTCTTGTTTCAAGCCGACAGCCGAGTTGTCCTGCTCAGGGCTGCGATTCTCATTGTGGTCATTGCGCTCGTGGATTGGCGCGTAATCGCCCAAGTTCCTCTCGGGTTCTTATACCTGATTCCGATATTGATGGTCGGCAGCGTCGAAGGCCGAATCCCGATCGTGGGAGCCGCAGTTCTGTGCACATTCTTGGCGGAGCGGTTCAGCGACCTGGAGTGGAACGTTCGCACGGGCACTTCGCGTGACCTCTTATATTTCGCGGCGTTTGTCGGCGCGGGCTTGTTCATTCGCGAAGTCAACCGCAGCCGGCGCGCGGCGCTCGCAAACCTTCATGAAATCGAAAGCGAACGCGATGCCCGGCGCGACGCCGAAGAGCAATTGAAGGTATTGTTCGAGAGCAGCCCCGTGGCAATTGTCACGGCAGACGCCGGCGGATACGTGCTCATGGCCAACGAAGCCGCGCATCGGATGCTGGGCGTGCCGCAGGGCGAATTGATCGGGAAACTTATTCATCGATATCTTCCGGCGTTGACGAACATCACCATGCATGACGCTTCTTTGCAGCTGCTTCGCGCAGTAATGCAGGCTCGCGGACAACGCGAAGATGGCGAAGCATTCCTGGCCGATATCTGCTTTTCCACCTATCAGACCAACGCCGGGACCCGGTTGGCAGCGATGGTTTTGGATGCCTCAGAGGATTTGCGCGCGCACGAGGTGGCGGGCATGCATCAGTTGCTTGAGGGCTCGCGCATTGCCTTGAGCGCGCTTTCACACGAAATTCGAAACGTCTGCGGCGCTATTGCGGTCGTGCATCAGAACCTCAAACATGCCGGCTCTTTGGTGGGGAGCAAGGATTTTGAAGCGCTGGGCAGTCTCGTCATTGCTCTCGAGCGGATCGCGAGCGTGAATTTGCGCCAATCCGCCAGCCAGGCCACGGAAGTGGATCTCTCCGTACTCCTCGATGAATTGAAAATCGTTGTTACACCCTCCCTGGAAGAAGAGGGGATTGAATCGCACTGGGCAGTTGAACCGGGTTTGCCACTAGTCTGGGCCGACCGGTCCAGCCTGATGCAGGTATTTCTCAATTTGGTCTCCAACAGTACGCGTGCGCTTTCAAGGAGAGAGGGACCCACGCTCTCGCTCTCCGCCAGAAGTGAGGGCAACCGGGTCTGGGTGGAAGTGGCGGACAACGGCGGAGGAGTCCTCAAATCGGAGGATCTCTTTCGCCCCTTTCAGTCTGGAGCCGAAGCAACAGGCCTTGGACTGTATATGTCGCGTGCCTTTATGCGTTCTTTCGGCGGTGAGTTGCGCTATGTCGCTCTCGCCGACGGCGCCTGTTTTATAGTGGAGCTGTTACAGGCGAGCGCAGCCGGCCAAGAATTGCAATGCATGAAATTAGCATATTAATCGTCGACGACCACAGCTTGTTTCGGGAGAGCCTCAGCAGGCTCTTGCAGTCGTCCTCCGGATTCCAGGTCGTCGGCGAATGCACCCGGGTTACGGAGGCGCAGGCCACGCTTGCGCGCACCGAACCCGATGTGGTTCTCCTCGATTACGACCTGGGTGCAGAGCAGGGCACAGGCCTTTTGAAGGATTTGAAGCAGCGCAAGATGAGCGCCAAGGTTTTGGTGGTTACGGCCGGCATGCCCGATGCGGCGGCCCGTTCGATGATGGAAGCGGGAGCTTCCGGAATCTTTCTCAAGCACAGCAGCCTTGACCAGCTCTTGTCCGCCATTCATCGCGTCGCCAACGGCGAAATCTGGCTGGATACGGGAGTGGTGCGCGCCCTGGTTACTGAAAGAAGCACGCCCACTGAGACCTTCGAAGGATCACGCCCCCTCACTGCCCGCCAGAGTGAAGTGATGCGTGGCGTGCTGGACGGCCTTACCAACAAAGAGATCGCTTTGAACCTCAAGGTGTCCGAAAGCTCGGTCAAGGCCGTGATTCAGGAGCTTTTCCAAAAAGCCGGCGTGAGAACCCGCAGCCAGTTGGTCAGGATCGCCATTGAAAAGCATTCGTCCGATTGGCTGAAGCCGATATCGGAGAATTGACCAAATTGCCGATAATCGTGCGGCGAGGATGATCGATGGATCAAGATGGCATTTGACGGGGCGATCTGACTTCAGAAATCCCCTTGCTGCCGGACCGCCCCACATTGTTGCGGCAGGATTGTCGCCCATCCGGAAGTTATAAAATGGTAACCTTTCCTTAGCCGGTTCTATCCGCAACAGCAACGTACAGTCAATGATGGGAGAAACCCGCACAGAACGCGCAGAACGGCCATT
>JASHQJ010000068.1 GCA_030037595.1 Candidatus Binataceae bacterium | reverse complement strand
TTTCCCGACCAGCACGCGTTCCACGACTTCTGGAAGATCGCGCGTCACACGGCCAAGTCGCACGAGGTCAAGTTGAGCCACATGGACGACGACGCGAAACCGCACGTGCGCGAGGTCCTGTTCTACGACACTCCTCACTTCAAGCTCTACAACGCGGGTTTCATTCTCAGGAAGCGGACCTTCTATCGCCACGGCGTGCCCGATCCCAATCACGAACTGGTGATCAAGTTTCGCGATCCGGACAAAGCCAAGGCTCAAGCCGTGGATCCGCGGCCGCTATTGCCCTGCCAGTTCGTGCTGAAATTCAAGGAAGAAATTCTGTTGCCGAAGGACGGCGCGCTTGGGATGAGGCTTATCTACTCGCACAACTGCGAGCTCGATACGCCCAATATCATCCTCACCCAAAAATTCGAGACCACCGCCGACGCGTTTCCCGCGCTCAAGAACATCGGCGCCAACCCGAAAGCCGCGCTGGGTGTCGTGCATGGGTTATCGATCGAGGAGTATCTCGTCGATCTCGGGATCCTCGATTTCGGTCACAATCTGACCGCCAAGGCAAATGTCGCCGTGTGGCGCGTGCGTCAGACCAATGAGCCTCTCGTGGCGGAGTTCGGCTACCAGCTGAAGTTCGACAACCCCGACGCAGTGCCGCACAAGGCGCGTGAGTTGTCCGAGTTCTTCTATACCGGCCTGCAATCGCGGGCGTCGGATTGGGTGCAGCGTGGAACAACCAAAACCGCTCTTATCTACGGCTACGGAACCTCTGGAGCAAAGCATCAGGAGTGACGAGGCGCCCGCCGAGCCACCGCCCTCACTCGCGACAATTCTTCGAATCTTTCTGCTCGCCGGTGGCTTGAGCTTCGGCGGCGGCGCGGTCGCCTATCTTCGTGAATACCTGGTGCGGCGCGAGGAATGGATGACCGATGAGCAGTTCCTCGACGCGATGGAAATCAGCGAGACGCTGCCCGGACTGAATGCCGTGAACATGTCGGTGATCGTCGGCGACGAGCTTCGGGGCGTTCCGGGCGCAGCCCTGGCTGTCCTTGGGATGCTGCTCCCGGGCGCGATTGTGGTGATGACGCTCGGCATCTTGTGGGAATCGAACCGGCAGAATCCCACGGTCACACGCTTGCTCGCCGGCGTCGCGGCCGCGGCGGTCGGCTTACTCATGACGGTGACGCTGCAGCTCGGGCGGCGCCAATTCCGTCAGTTCCCCGATGTCGCAATCATTGCCGCCACCTTCATCGCGGTCAGCGTAATCAAGCTTTCACTGCCGCTGGTCCTGCTGATTATCGGGCCCGTTGCCGTTCTCCTCTACCGGCCGCATCCGAGCCGGCCGCACCTCGGCGAGTCACTCCCGTTTCATCGCGGCGAGCATCACGAGAAGCATCGACGCTAGCGAACAACCATGACGCGAATCTTACATTTGTTCCTGGTGTTCGCCCTGCTCGGCGTGCTCGCGATGGGCGGTGGCACGGCAGTGTTGCCCGAGATGCAGCACATGACGGTGCATACCTTCCACTGGCTGACTGACAAGCAGTTCCGCGACATCTACAGCCTGGGCCAGGTTGCGCCGGGACCGAACATGCTGATGGTGCTCGTGATCGGTTATCGGATGGCGGGCGCGCTCGGCGCACTGGCCGTCGGTATCGGTTTCTTCGTCCCCGATTGCATCCTGACACTGGTGGTCAACCGATGGTGGGAGCATCTGAAATCGCCGTGGCGGGTTTCGGTGCAGCGCGGGATGGCGCCGGTCGCGATCGGCTTGATGCTCTCGGGGACGTGGGCGATCGCGCGGCTCGCAATTTTTGGCGCCATCAAAATCAACTTCGAGGCGATGGCGCTGGCGCTGGGGGTGTTCACGATCCTGTCCTTGCGGCATGTGAATCCCGGCGTGCTGGTCGTGCTCGGCGGAATTATTTATTTGTTTCTGCCTCATTAAATCTCCGTAACATTACGTTACGGACATAAAGCTCAGACTGTTTAGGATTGTCTCCTGCCCATCACTTCGAGAATATTGGTGGCTCGGAAAAACTGTCGGTTTCCTCTTTACGCCGCAACACAGAGGAATTCAGTACGCATATGGCTACGATGAATCGTCAGATCACTCTTGCCGCTCGCCCCGTCGGCGAACCCAAAGAGTCCGACTTTAAGCTGGTCGAATCACCGATGCCTGTTCCCGGAGCGGACGAGTTCATCGTCCGGGTCATCTATCTGTCAGTCGATCCGTACATGCGCGGACGGATGAACGATCGGCCCTCGTACGCGCCGCCGGTTCAAATCGGCGAAGTTATGGGCGGCAGCGGCGTTGGGCGAATTATCAAGTCGAACTCGAGGCGCTTTCGTGTCGGTGAAATCGTGACTGGGTACTTCGGATGGGAGGAGTACGCGGTTTCTAACGGCAGCGGAGTGCAAAAGATCAACCCCGAAATAGCGCCGCTTTCGACCTGGCTCGGCGTGCTTGGAATGCCTGGGATGACGGCATACTTCGGCTTGCTCGAAATTTGCCACCCGCGTGCGGGCGAGACGGTGGTCGTATCGTCCTCGGGCGGCGCCGTCGGCGCGATAGTCGGGCAGATCGCAAAGATCGAAGGATGCCGCGTAATCGGAATCGCGGGCTCGGACGAAAAGATCGATTGGCTCACCGGTGAGCTCGGTTTCGACGCCGCGATAAACTACAAGACCTGTCCCGACCTCGCTGCGAAGCTCGCCGAGCTCTGCCCGCGCGGCATCGACGTGTACTTCGACAACGTGGGCGGCGTCACCACCGACGCGGTGCTGCCGCTGATCAACCGCAAGGCGCGTATCAGCCTCTGCGGCCAGATCTCGCAGTACAACGTGACTGAGACTGAAATGGGTCCGCGTCTGCTCGGGCTTTTGATTGAAAAGCAGGCGCGGATGGAAGGCTTCCTGGTATTCCAGTTCGCGCAGAAGATGAAATCCGCGCAAAACCGGATGGCGCTGTGGCTGAAGGGCGGACAGCTCAAGTATCGCGAGACGGTAGTGAAGGGCATCGAGAACGCGCCCAAGGCGTTCATCGGCTTGCTGCGCGGAGAAAACATCGGCAAGCAATTGGTTCAACTCGCAGATGAAAATCCGGACAGCGCACACCACGACGCTCGCGACGGCACGGCGCCTGCCTGACGTCGGCGGTTAGAGCCATCCGCTCCGGCGAAACCAGTAGAACATCCCTACCGGCACGGCGACGCACGCCGCCAGTTCGATATAGAAAAGCGACTTCGAGTCGAACGGTAGCGCGCTGAAGTTCTGGCCGAAGAATCCCGTCATGAAGCTGAGCGGCAGGAATATCGACGCCAGAATGGTGAGCTGCTTCATGATGATGGTGCTGCGGTTGGCATTCATCGACATGTAAGCGTCCATCGCGTTGCCGAGCAGATCGCGCTCGACGTCGATCTGCTCGTAGCTGCGCACCACGTGATCGTACACGTCGCGGAAGTAGAGCGCGGTGCGCTCGTCGATGCGGCGGTCGTCGCGCCTGAGCAGCATCGCGAGGACGTCTCGCTCAGGCGACAGCACGCGGCGAATCGAGATCAGGAGACGCTTGATTCTCATCAACTGGCGGAGCTGCCCGGGCTCGATGCGCTTTAAGATCGACGCCTCGACTTCCTCGAGCTGGTCCGAAATCTTGTCGACGATCGGGAAGGTTTCATCGACCAGCTCGTCGAGAATCAGATACAGAACGAAATCCATGCCGCGCGAGGCGTGCACGTGCTCGGTCTCAACGCGCTTGATGACCCCGTCGATCACGCCGACAGGCTCACGATGAACCGTGACCAGGTAATCGTCACCGAGAAACGAATCGATCTCCGTGGTCATCACACCTCGGCGAACGTTGCCGTCGAGCGACATCGAATGAGTCACGATGAACCAGTAGTCATCGTAGTCGTCGAGTTTCGCGCGCTCGGTGCGGCGGATGCATTCCTCGATCGCGAGGGGATGGAATCCGAATTCCTGTTCGAGCGCTCTCAGCTCTGTCTCGTCCCACTGCTGGAGGTCGATCCAGAGCCTTTCGCCCTCGGCCGGGCGCCGTAGCTCCTTCGAGCCGTTGAGTACTCTGACAGAGTCGTCCTTGAATTGAATCGTTCTGTGCATGACTCCCCGCGCGGCTCCATCGAGCACGTAGCCGAGGCGCGAATTAGAGGCAAGGAAAATGCATTCTAGTCGCTATCAACCGTGCACTACGGTCAGCGCGGCTGGGGACTGGGCGATGATGCTTTTGGCCGGCACGAGACTCTCGATGACTGTGAGCAGCGTCGCTTTTCGTACGGGCTTGGAAACGTGACGATCGGCTCCCGCTTCGAGCGTGCGCCTGACGTCTTCTTCCAGCGCAGAGGCCGTCAACGCAACGATTGGCGTATGGCGCTTCGATGACACGCACTCCCATTCACGGATCATTCGCGTCTTGGTTAAGCCGTCCATCACCGCCTGAGTGAATGGCGCAAAAATTTTCGAAAATTTTCTGCTGATCGATTCCGATTCCCGTGTCGGACACCGAGAAGTGCAGCTTTCCCGTCGGCACTCATCATCTGATCATGTTCGACACGCAGGGACGACCTCGCCGCGCTCGGTGAACTTGATCGCGTTGCCGAGCAGGTTGATCGGGGTCTGCCTGAGCCTGAGCGGATCGCCTACGAGGTGCAGCGCCGCCAAGAAAAACTGCAGCCCACACATGAATATGTACGTGTGGCTCGAGCTCCCATTCCATGAGCGCGGCGACGGGATAAGCGCGGCGGCGATCGCGCCGACCATTGCAGAATCATCAACCCGGCGAAGAGCCGATCGGTGCGCCGGTAGCCGCCCTCATTCATCACCAAGGCTCGCGCCCGAACAGCTGCAACGCGGATGCACGATCATCACAAGGGTGTCGCCGCCTAAGCTGCGTGCAAGGCGCGTGTCGCCGGGCCGGTCAGCGGGCGGCGCACCGAGCTGACCGGGAGTCGAGGTGAAATTCCAAAGTATCGCCATCCCGGTGAGCACGATTGCGGCCCAGGTCGCGATGACAATGCCGATGATGACAGGTTTTCGAAGTATCGATTCCAATTGAACGCCCTCGCCAGGCCTCCGGATTTGTTCCGAGCCGTGAAGCGGACTCCGACCAGCAACGATCGAGCAAGAGCGATGCCCTTGCGCCATCGCTCGCTTTGTTATGTGACGGGCGGAGTCAGAACTTTGCTGACAGTTGAATGATTCGAAAATGAGACAGCCTGTAACGCCGGGCGCACGGACTTGTGCGGCCCGGCAATAATCGCGGGCTGGAGATTGCAGCGGCTACACGATCTGCCGGAAGGCCAGCGCGGGCGGAATCCTGAGCGCCTCGATGATTGGGATGAGCCCGCTCACGACGCAGACGATAGCGGCAACGATGACCGCATTGACGGCCTGCGCGGGCGTCACCCAGAGAGCGCCGTTGCCTTCGAGCACCACGCCAAGAGTCACACCGCCGTAGAAGAGCTTGAGGGCAACACCAGCGCCGAGCGCGCCGCCGACCAAGCCTATCGCAGCGCACTCGCCAAAGAG
>JASHQJ010000067.1 GCA_030037595.1 Candidatus Binataceae bacterium | reverse complement strand
GCGAAGTTGTCGGGCTTGAATACCGCGCTCTTGAATTTCCGAAGCACATCGTCGTTCAAGCGATACCAGCGTGTGGTGCCGTCGGCGCGCAAGGTGACGAGTTCCAGCTCCTTGAGAATCGACAGATGGTGGGAGATGGTCGGCTCGCGCAGCTTCATGCGCTGGGCGATTTCCTGCACGCTGCGCTCGCGCTCGGTAAGGAGCGCGATGATCCTGAGGCGGCTTTCGTCGGCGAGCGCCTTAAAGAATTGAAGCGTCAGTTCGGCTGAGATGTCAGGCGAGGTCTGCACGATTTGGTCTCTATCTAATTAGATGATTATCAAATAACCGTGAATGGTGCAAACCGCAAATGACCGGAGGTCAAACTTCCCTTCCTCGTGGAAGAAGGGAAAGAGGGTTAGGTCGGATTTCTGTGATCAGCTTTTGGGAACCAAAAGACTCGACTAACCCCCGACCCCTTCCCGCATCGCGAAGGTGAGCAGCAGGCACATCGCGCGCGAGCTGTTGCAACCATCCAACCCGGATTCTGCAAGGACTCTCAACGCGAGCGGCGGATAGAAACGCGAACCTCGCCGGGCGACGACACGGTGATTTTGGCGAGCTGTTTTTGAGGCTCGAGCTCGGTCCGCCCGGCAGAGGATTCAATTGTGAAGCCGCGCGGATATTGGAGCCGCGGCACGAAGATCTCCGTGGCGTCCTTGATCGCCGGTTCGGCATTGAACACGAGGTCGAAGTCGCCGGAGATGCGATCGAAACGGACACTGAGCGGCGTGCCCTGCGTCGCGCGCGCGTAGGGCCGCACGAAGCCGGCCATCGCGCGTCCGCCGCTGTTTAGATCGGAAGGGTCGGTCTGCTGGTCGCGCGAGAAGATGCTGAGGTCCTCCTGGTCCCATCCGTCGCCGATTGCGAGATCGTTTCGATTCGACGCCGTGTAGTTCCACTGCGTGCTGTGCAGGAGGAGGGCATCGAACGCGTTATACATCAGGTCAAGTGCAATTATCTGTGCGGTCCACGGCGTTTCACTGCGATCGCCGGCGGCGAATGCCCGATAGGCTTCGGCGCCATTCAAATCGAAGGGAATGCCGCATTCGCCGATCAGCGTCGGCACTCCGTTCTCGATCGACTTCGACACCTCGGCGAAGCGCGCGAGCTGCCGCCGGTAACGCTGCTGGATCTGATCAGACTGAGTAGCCATTTCTGCGGTTAGCGGATCGAAACTGAGATTTGGATTGAATGTCTTGGTAGCGAGCGTGACTATATCGTACCAGTGCCCGGCGTTGACGCTGCTCGGCGGCATCTCGGCAGGAAACGGACGGCCGACGAAACCCGAAGGCGGATCGAGCTCGGCAAATATCATCCAGTTGGGATTGATCTCACGAATATTGTCAGCGACGCGCGCGAAGAACGGTCCCAGGTAATCATCGATATAGTCAACTTTGCGATCGCCAACGCGTCGGAAGAAATCTTCGCGGAGGATTTCGTAGCTGCCGTCGCGACTCAGCCGCCAGGCGCCCGCCTCCTGGAACGGATCGGTCCTGCCTTCGAGCCAGATAGAGATTCGATCGGAATTGATCGTTCGTTCAGCCTTGGGAACGATCTTAGGCTGCGCGGAGTCGATGCCGAGATTCGGTATCGCGCGCGGAATGCCGTGCGACACAAGGAGTCCGTCGAGCGGCGACCACGCTAGCCCGGGCATCACACGCTCCGGATGCTCATCGCTCTCGGCGACGTGCCGATACGAAATCGCCTGCCCGATCCATCCATCTGCCGGCTCGTTGAGCGTGTCGAAGCCGAGGACGTTGGGGAGATCGCGCACGCGGCGAGCGACTTCGCGCTGGCAGGCGAGGTAGTGCTCCTGCATGTAGTCCTGCACGTTGACGCCGTCGACGGTGGTCGCAGGAGCGAAGTCGCGACCGGCAAAGAAGAGCGTCCACATGATGCCGTTTGCGGGCCGGCGTGTGTTCTGCGACCAGCTCATCGTCGGGTAGCGATCCTCCTGCCGCCCGCCGCGTGAATAGTCATACAGATGTTGCATCACATGCGCCGAACCCGACGCGGCGATCTTGCGATAGTCAATCCCTATTTTTTCGAATAGCCAGCAGGGCGCGCCGTCACCCCCGGACATTCTGCTCCACACGTCCTGGTGAAAATCGACGAATACATAGAAGCCATACTCGCCGGCGGCGCGGCAAAGTTCCGCATAGTAATCGAGATATTCAGTGTCGAACTCGCCGGGCCCGCGATGCTCGATTGCCTCCCACGTCGTGAGCAGGCGAAGACAGTTGAAGCCCCAGTTCCTGAGCCGCGAAAAGTGCTCGTCAGCTTCGTCGAGCGGAAAGGGTCGCCCGATGAATGAGACATCGCGATGATCGGCAAAGTCACTCGGGTAGTTAGTTCCACCGTCGGGATAAGGAACCTTGCAGTCGCCGCCGAGATTGACGCCGCGAAGCAACACACGCCGGCCAGCTTCGTCCGCGAACCATCGCCCATCGATATGCAGTCGCGATAAGGGTGTGCCCATACTCATACTCACTTCACTGCCTCGAAGAGGTCGGCGAGCGTGACAACTTCGACTCCGCGCTCGGCAAGGTCGTGGCGGACGTACTCACTCGCAGAAGAGTCTATTGCGCGGCACAGATCCCAGATTACCGTCACCTCGAATCCTTCATCGATCGCATCTTCCGCGGTCCATTTCACGCAGAAGTCGAGCGCCAGTCCGCACACGAAGATGCGCTCGATGCGGCGGTTCTTAAGGTATCCTGCGAGACCAGTCGGTGGTCGAACGCCGCGCGGATTCCAGTTGTTACGTATCGCGCTGTAGGAATCGGTCGTCGGGTCCAAAGCTTTTCTGATTATCGCGGCGACCTTGGTCCAATCGGGCCCAGGATGCAGCTTGGCGCCGTGAGTTCCCTGGATACAGTGATCGGGCCACAACGTCTGTTCGTGGCCGTAGAGCATGATGCGGTCCATCGGCTGTTTGTCGCGATGATTGCTGGCAAACGAGACGTGATTTGGCGGATGCCAATCCTGAGTCGCGACAATAAGTGGGAAAACGTTGGAGCTCAGCAATCGAGAAAGCGGCGCCAGGATTTGATCGCCGTCGGGCACGCCGAGCGCGCCGCCCGGCAGAAAATCATACTGAACATCGACGACCAGAAGCGCAGTAAATTCCTGATCGGGCAATGAGGTTCGTTCTTTTGTCGCCTTCGCGCGCATGATCAGGGCCGTCGAAAGAAAAGCGGAGTCAGTATATCACTGATCAGTCGCAACTGTGATTTCATTCTAGTTATTGCGCCGCTCGATCAACTACTCACCATATGTAGTGGCTTGATATGGTTCTTGAGCCAACAATAAGCTACTAGCATGGATGCGCAATTGAGGGGGAGTTCGCGGGAGGAATGAGCTAGCTATGCCGGCAAGACCGATTGCAAATGGATCGATCTCGTTTGGTCTCGTATCGATCCCCGTCAAGCTGTTTACCGCGACCCGCTCGAAGTCAATCAGCTTCAAGCTGCTGCACGCCAAGGACAAGAGCCGCATCCAGCAGCGCATCTACTGTCCAGTGGACGACGCGATCATCGATCGCAGCGAACTGGTGCGGGGTTTCGAGATCGAGAAGAACACCTTCGTTACTTTCACCGATGAGGAGTTGAAAGCGCTAGAGGCCAAGGACGATCACATGATCGATATCAGCGAGTTTGTTCCGCTCGCCCAGGTCGATCCGGTGTACTTCGAGAACTCATATCATCTCGGATGCGAGAAAGAGTCCGCGCGCGCCTACCGCCTGCTGACCAACGCGATGGAGGAAATGCAGGTAGTTGCGCTGGCGCGATACACAATGCGGAACAAAGAATACGAAGTGGTAGTTCGGCCGTATGAAAAAGGTCTGATGCTGCATACTATGTACTATTCCGATGAGGTAGTCGGAGTTTCGGATATCGATCGTGGCCAGGAAGTGGCTACCGGGCAACAGGAACTCAATCTCGCGAAACGACTGATCAAAGATCTTGCCGAGACCAAGTTCGATCCCACCAAGTACAAAGACAACTTCCGCGAACGCGTAGTCGAGGCTGCCGAGCGCAAGGCCGAAGGCCAGGAAGCAGTGGAGACTCCAGGCGCGGAGCCGCGCAAGGCCAAGGTCATCGATCTCTATGGAGCGTTGAAAGCGTCGCTCGAAAAGCGCGGCGTCAAGATGTCCTCTGAAAAGGCGGGTCGGGGTGCATCTGCCGACGCGGAGGAACCGCGCGAGAAGCGTCGCGTACCGCGCGCTGCAGCGGGTGGCCGCTCGCGCCGCAAATGAATTTTCTCACGGCGTGATCTAATTCGGTGGCGTCCAAGTTCGCGCACATTGCAGAGGCCGCACCCCTAGTCTCACTGACCATCGCGGTGCGATCCGTCAGCGCCGTCATCACGCCGTAAATTTTTCACCCTAACATCCAGGTTCGAATTGTCCCCTCGTCCGCTTGCCAACACGGGGTCGCTAGTAGCATTGGTGAGTGGAAGAGAATCGCATCGCGCCCGAGGAGCTCGTCACATGAAGGCAGCAGTTTTCCAGGGACCCAACCAGCCACTGACGATCGAGGAGGTCCAGATCGACGATCCGCGCGAGCATGAAGTGCTGGTCCGCACCGCCGCGACAGGTGTGTGTCACAGCGATCTGCATTTCGTCGAGGGTCTGTATCCGCTCCCCGGGCCTGCCATCCTTGGCCATGAAGCTGCTGGCGTCGTCGAGAAGGTCGGCAAGGCCGTCACCTACCTGAAGCCCGGCGATCATGTGATTGCATGCACCTCGGTCTTTTGCGGCTACTGCGAAGACTGCATGTCCGGGCATCCCAACCGGTGCACCAATCGCGCCGCCACCCAGCGCGCCAAGGACGACAAGCCGCGCCTCTCACGCAAAGGCCAGCCGCTCCGGCAGTTCGCCGATCTTTCGACCTACGCCGAGAAGATGCTCGTGCACGAGAACGCACTCGTGAAGATAATCGACGAAATGCCGCTCGACCGCGCCGCGTTAATTGGATGCGGCGTGACCACCGGCGTAGGCGCCGTGCTCAACACGGCGAAGATCGAACCGGGAACGACGGTTGCGGTCTTCGGATGCGGCGGTGTCGGAATCTCAGCGATCCAGGGAGCGCGAATCGCCGGCGCGCGGCGAATCATTGCCGTCGATCAGTTCGAGAATAAGCTCGCGATGGCGAAACGTTTTGGTGCGACGGACACGGTCGATGCCTCCAGCACCGATGCGCTAAAGGCAATCCGAGACATGACCGACGGCGGTGTCGATTATGCGTTCGAGGCGGTCGGTCTCAAGAAGCTCGCGGAACAGTGCTTCGATTCGCTCAAGCCGGGCGGCACGGCCGTGATCATCGGCATGATCCCGGTCGGGCAGAAGGTCGAGCTAGACGGACCGCGGCTGCTTACCGAGCGGACACTCAAGGGCACGATGATGGGCGGCAACCGATTCCGCATCGACATGCCGCGATACATCGATTTCTACCTGCAGGGCCGGCTCAATCTCGATGATATGGTGAGCAAGCGAGGCCGGCTTGAGGACGTGAACGACGCGTTTGCTTCGATGAAACGCGGCGAGGTTGCGCGAACGGTTCTGATGTTCGACTGAGAGGTACGCATCATGGAATACCGCAAATTCGGCAACACGGGCATCGATATCTCGGCGATCGGATTCGGATGCTGGGAGATCGGCGGCGGCTACGGTAGTATCGAGGAATCCGAATTCATCCGCGCAGTGAATCGCGCGCTCGATCTCGGCATGAACTGTTTTGACTCGGCCGAGGCGTACGGTTTTGGAGCGTCGGAGAAGTCACTAGCGAAAGCGCTCGGCTCGCGCCGCAAAGAAGCGGTCATCACGACGAAGTTTGGCGTCGGCTATCCGGACACGCCCAACTATCGTGACAGCACGCGCAAGCGCGTGATGGATTCGATCGAGAAGAGCCTTGCGGCGCTCAATACCGACTACGTCGATGTTTACCTGATTCACTGGCCGGATCGGAACACGCCCTTCGAAGAACCAATGCGCGCGCTCGACGACCTGGTCAAGCAGGGCAAGGTGAGAGCTGTCGGACTCTCGAATTTCAAGCTGAGTGAAATCGAGGCGTGTGCGCGAGTGCGGCCGGTGAACGTCGTCCAGTACTGCTGGAACATGTTCGACCGGCGGATGCAGAAGGAGATTTTTCCTTACTGCCGCGACCACAGGATCGGCGTGATGGCCTACGGTTCGCTCGCGTACGGGATGCTTACCGGCACGCTGAGCGAAGAGAAGGCCTTCGAGAAGAACGACTGGCGTTCGCGGCGCGGCCAACTCGGCAACATCAATCTGTTTCAGCATCTGTTTGGACCCGAATACTTCCTCAAGAATCTTCGCGCGGTCGAGGACCTGAAAGGAATCGCGAAGCGCTACAACAAGAGCCTGCCGCAGCTGGCTTTGTGCTGGACGCTGTCAAATCCTGTAATCAGCACGGCGCTGGTAGGATGCCGTAACCCGGCCGAGGTTGACGACAACATCGGCGCGCTGGGATGGTCGATTTCCGACGCGGATATGAAAGAGATCGACGCTATCTTCGCGAAGCACGGCGCGGTCACGATGCCTGATACATGGTTGGAGAGTTAGAGCGTTTTGCAAGTCGATTAGCTAGTCGAAACTAAATGGCTATTGCTGAAAACTGTTAGAGGTGCGCGATGCCGACTCAAAAATTTGCGCCGATGAGCAAGAACTTTCCTACCTTCGATTGCGACGCTCATGTTACCGAGCCGCCATGGCTCTGGGAGCGGGCCAAAGACTGGCTGACGAAGGACGAGTACGAAGCTCTCAGGAACACAATTTGGTACGACGCCGAAAGCGAGCAACTTATCGTCAACGGCAAGGCCGGCGCTGGAATCGGCTCGCAACGAATTCATGGCGCCGCAGGGATGGTCAACGTTCTATCGTTGGCAGGCCCGGGGCTGAAGCACGACATTCAGCGCGCGTTGAACGTCCGCAACCTGAATCAAAAGACGGCGCTCAGTGCGGAACAGGCCGACTATATTGATCACAAGGGCTCATACGAGCCTAAGCCGCGTCTCCGCGACATGGATGTCCAGGGAATCGACCAGGTGATGATCATTCCCACCGACATTGATACCTATCCATGGTTGCTCAATGCCGTTGGCGCCAAGGCCATGTGCAAAGCCTACAACGACTGGGCGCACGAGTACTGCCAGGAGAATCCAGAGCGGCTTTACTTTGCGGCGATGCTGCCGATGCAGGATCCGAAGTTCGCCGAGCAGGAAGTCTATCGCGTCGCGGCGAAAGGATGCCGCGTCGGACTGGTGCGGCCCATCGATGCGATGGGGAATTTCCCAATCCAGCCTAAGTACGATCGTGTTTGGAAGGCGATGGAAGATACGGGCGTCGTTTACGGGATGCATCCGTTCCCCGCTTTCGGCTCACTAAAGCCGCCCGGGTACACCGAACAGCATTCAGGAGCCGAGCTTATCTCGCTCACAGCAACGTCGTCGGGCTTGCCGCACTCGTTCTTGATCAACGTGCAGGACTTCCAGGCGGAGGCGTCGCTCTGGGTGGTAATGGTCCTGATGTCGGGATTCTTCGATCGTTATCCGAAACTCAGAGCTGCTGTGTTCGAGGCCTCGTCAACGTGGCTCAGCTTCATCCTCGATGAATGCGACAAGGCCTACAAGCTATATCGAAACGAGCGGAAGCTACGGCCGCTGAAGCAGCTACCGAGCGAGACTTTCTTTGAGCGTTGCGTGACGGGATTCGAGGGCGATGAGGCGCCGCCGTCGCGCCTGCCGGAGTTCTATGAGAACATCCTTGCATGGTCGTCCGACGTTTATCATCACGACGGCGACGACGCGTGGCGCGCGATTGAGACTATGCGCAAGTGCGAGCTGCCGGAGTCCTATCAGGCCAAGTTCCTCGGCGGCAACGCTCGCAAGCTCTACCGAATCGATGCGCCGAAGAAATTCATCGCCGATCGCGTGACGTCGATCGAGCGCCCCGACTGGTGGCCGACCGAAGAAGAGGTCAAGCAGTCACTGAAGCCCGAGGCTTCGGTGATTCGCTTCTAGTTAACTGACAGTTGATGGCGTAGATCGCGCAGGAAGTCATCATGGCGAACAAGCGTTTTGCGGTTTTCGATGGCGACTCGCACGTGGTCGAGCCGCCTGAGCTATGGACCAAGTATCTCGAGCCCGAGTATCGCACTCTCGGCAAGTCAGCTCTTTGGCGCGATGAAGGAAAGCTCGGGTCCTATCTAAAGGTCAACGGTAAGGTCTTCCGCGATAAGATGAATTCCAACATCCCGCGCCACGCGATCTGGAAGCCCGGGCTCAAGTGGGAAGATGTGGGCGGGTTGGATGCGAGCGTTCGACATGCTCCGACCCCCGGCGCCTCGAACGCCCAAGCGCGACTGCGTGACATGGACGCGATGGGAATCGACCAGGCGCTGCTCTACCCGACGTGGTTCGCCGAGGGCTTTCACCTGGTCGAGGATCCCGACGTTGCGTACGCGCTGGCGCGCGCCTACAACGATTGGATCGCGGATTTCTGCAAGGCCGCGCCGGAGCGGCTCTTCGCCGCATCGATGGTCCCACTGCAGAACATGGACTATGCGGTCGAAGAACTGCGCCGCACGTCGAAGATTCCGTGCTTTCGCGCCGCGTTCATCCGTCCAATGTTTCTCGAAGGCCACTACTTCACGCATCCGTCTTATGATCCGCTGTGGGCGGAGCTCGAGAACCTCGGAACGACTCTCGCCGTGCACCCGACCGCAGGCCTGTGGAATCCCGAGTGGACGTCGCACGGTCCGTTCTTCGAGAAGGTGAAGGGCCGGCTGAATCATCGGGCCTTTACTACGGCGGGTGGCGGCGGCCCGACCGCAGGAGGCGGAGGCGACATCACCTTTGGATTCACCGCGTCGCCGCCGCTCGGGCATCCGATCGCGCAGATCCTTGCGCCGTGGCTCGATAACCACATGTTCGTTGCCTCGACGCTGATCGGCTTCACTGTGATGCAGCGCTATCCGAACCTGAAGATGGTCGTTGCACACGGCAAAGCCTCGTGGATGGAAGAGGTGCTCGAGAAGATGGAAGCGTCAACTCGAACTATCCCGCTCCTTCATCTTTATCCGGTCAGGACCGACACCGAAGAGATGTGGGAGGAAGGGAAAATCATGTTGGGCTTCGATGCGGAGGAGCGCCTCATCCAGAAGCTGCCCGAGGAATTTGCCGCGAAGATCGTTTGGGGATCGCGCTATCCGCATCAGGACACGACCACCGCGTACGACGCGATCGAGTCACTGACCCGCGCGAACGTAGCGGAGGCGACGATCGCGAAAATGATGGGCGGCAACGCCGCGGCGCAGTTTGGAATAACGCTGACAGCTGCCTCGACGAGATGAAGCAGGTCGGAGCTATCGACTCTCGTAGGCTGCGCCCGAACGAATCATCTGTTCGATCGCGGCGTCCGCGTAGCCAAGCTCGCGCAGCACCTCGCGCGTGTTCTGTCCGATTTCAGGAGCTACACTCGGCTTCCGCTTGACGGCCCCCTCGATGAAGATCGGACTGTTCACCGTTTCGATTTTGCCGCGCCCGTTCATATCAAGATCGATCACGGCCTCGGCCGCGCGCATTTGCGGATCGGCCGCCGCGTCGTCGAGCGTCGGGATCGGCGAATACTTAACGTCGAAGCGGCGGAACAATTGCCGCAGCTCGGCAAGATCGCGAGATTCGAACTGCGACTGCAAGATCGCGAAGAGCTCCGCCGCATGCTCGGCGCGCGAGGCGTTGTTCACGAACATCGCGTCGGTCGCGAGATCCGGCATCCCAAGACCCTCGCACAGCCGCGGAAATTCGTGATCGGGATCGAGCAACGCGAGCAAGAACACCTTCTTGTCACGCGTCATATAGCCGCCGGCGAGCGGATTCGGCGGATGCGCGCCGCCGGTGGGTTGCGGAAATACCGCGTGGCAGAACTTGGCCTGAAGATCGCAAGCGTTCGACCACGCGCCGCTCGCCATCAGCGAGGTGCTGACCTTCGTTCCCTTTCCCGTGGTTTGACGCTGATAGAGTCCCAGCATTATCGCCGCGAACAACGTCATCGCCGTCGGATGATCACCCATTCCGGGGCGCGGGCCACCGGGAGTCCCGTCGCGGCCTGTCACACTCATCATCAGGCCTGAGCGCGCCCAGTACGCGAATGCATCGAATGCCGGCAGGTCGGCGTCGTCGCCGCGATCGCCGTAGCCTGTGATGTGGCCGTAGATGAGCCGATCGTTGATGCGGCGCAAATCGTCCCATGTGAGGCCGAATCGCTCGAGGATCGGCGGCTGGTAGTTGGTGACGAACACGTCAGCGGATTTCACGAGCGTCGTCATCACGTCGCGTCCGGCAGGCTTGGAAAGATCGACGGACAGGCTCTTTTTGTTGCGCGCGGTGAGCAACCAGCACCAGTCGAGCTCGGATTTCGCAGTGCCGGGCAGGCGGGAAAATTGCCGCCACTGGTCGCCATCGGGCCGCTCGATCTTGATAACCTCCGCGCCGAAGTCAGACATGATCGTTGCCGCGGCCGGTCCCGCTATGTAAGTCGCGCAATCAATCACACGGATTCCCGCGAGTAAGCCGTTGCTATCCACCGCAAAAACCTCCGCGATTAAGTCGAGGATAAAACTTACTTAGTACGGCAGCCTCGAACGCGAAAGACCGCGAGCGTGCGGTTCAGGCGCGGCAGCTCAGCGACGCTTGACGCGTACGCCGTGCCGAAACGCGTTACCCACGGCGCGCATGAACATCAGACCCGGATTGATGCTCCGCACGGGCGGCTTGGGTGCATCGCCGACCGCTTTGATTGTACCAATGAAGGCGAGCATCTCGCGCGCCGGTACACGGCGCGCGACTCCTTCGGCGCTCGAAAAGCGAACGCGCAGCTCGCGATCGATTAGAACAGTCGCCGGATTGGCAATTCCGCCCTTCTCCGCAGCGTTCAGCAGGCCCCAGCCGGTGATGATCTCGCGCTTGGTGTCCGATAGAACCGGGAATTCGATGCCGAGGTCGCGGCGCATCGAGGCTGACGTCGCGGGTGGATCGACCGAGATCGCCGCGACCTCGGCGCCGAGTGCCTTGAAGCTCGCATACGACGGAGCGTAGTCCGCCAACTGGCGGAGACAGAAGGGTCACCAGTGGCCGCGATAGAAGATGAGCAGGCAGTACCCGCCGCGCGCAAGCTCCGAGAGCCGTCGCGGTGTGTCCTTGCTGTCAGGCAGCGCGAAGTCGGGCGCTACTTCGCCCGCCTTGATCGCCTGAACCTCTGGCATGCGCAGCACCCTCTTGAATCATCTTACGCACACGCTCTTTTGCCGGGGAAGAGCGCTCGTCCCCGCCAGATTTGCTCTGGACACTGGCCGAATTCACGCCACGATCAATAGGGTCACGCAGCTGAAGGATGATATCTTCGATCGTTGTCGCGGCCGGTGATTCGCCGCGACGCTCCGGCAGAATCCGGCGGAAGTCCTGGAGGACGTTGAATGTCCGAATTTCAATCTGATGCGTTCGTATTCTTCGGTGCGACCGGCGATCTCGCCTACAAACAGATCTTCCCTTCGCTGCAGGGACTGATTCGCGAGGAGGGCCTGGACAGGCCGATCATTGGCGTCGCGAAATCGGGCTGGACGCTCGAGCAACTGAAGGCACGCGCCAAGGACAGCCTCGAGCACCATGGGGGCGTGGAAGAGGCGGCGTTCAAGAAGCTGACCGAACTGCTCCGCTATGTCGATGGCGATTACGGCGACGCTGCGACCTTTACGCAGGTACGCAAGGAGCTCGGATCGGCGAAGCAGCCGCTGCACTATCTCGCGATCCCGCCCAGTCTGTTTGGCACCGTGGCCGAGGGTTTGGCCAAATCGGGGTGCGGCAACAACGCGCGCGTGGTGGTTGAGAAGCCCTTCGGCCGCGATCTCTCCTCGGCGATGGAACTGGATCGCATCCTGCACAAGTTTTTTCCCGAGCAACGAATTTTCAGGATCGATCATTACCTCGGCAAGGAGCCGGTGCAGAACATCCTCTACACCAGGTTCGCCAATCCGCATTTCGAACCGCTCTGGAACCGCCTCTATGTTCGCTGCATCCAAATCACGATGGCGGAAGAGTTCGGTGTTGAAGATCGCGGCAAGTTCTACGACGAGGCCGGCGCGCTGCGCGACGTCGTGCAGAACCACATGCTTCAAGTGCTCGCGAATCTGACGATGGATCCGCCGAGCGGCGAAGACCACGAAGCGGTTCGCGATCAGAAGGCGAGCCTGCTCAAGGCGGTGCGTCCACTCACGCCGGAGTCCGTGGTGCGCGGGCAATATAACGGGTATCGCTCGGTGCCGGGCGTTGCGCCGGCTTCGACCGTCGAAACATTCATCGCAATCAAACTCTACATCGACAACTGGCGCTGGGCCGGCGTGCCGGTTTTCATTCGCGCCGGCAAGAAGATGCCGATCACCTCGACCGAAGTCGTCGTTACCTTCAGACGGCCGCCGCGCGAAACATTCGGTGAAATCGTTCCCGCGACTTCTGGGCATATGAGGATGCGGCTCAGCCCCGATATCGTCATCGCGCTCGGCGTTCGCGTGAAGGTGCCCGGCGAGCGCATGGTCGGCAATGACGTCGAGCTGATGTTGCAGCGGCAGGCCGCCCTCGATGAACCGCCATATCAGCGGCTGCTCGGCGACGCGATGCGCGGCAGCAACGAGTTGTTCGCGCGCCAGGACCTCGTCGAGGCGCAATGGCGAATCGTTCAACCGATCCTCGGCAACGTCACGCCCGTTTACACTTATGAATCCAACACCTGGGGACCCGAGGAAGTTCATCAACTGATCGGCGCCGACGGGCCATGGATCAATCCGCGGCCGCCCGAGACGAGGTAGTATCCGCGCGACAACGAACGAAAAGAGGGCAGGGAGGAATTGAGCGATGACCAATCCGACTCAGACCAGCGCGTGGCGCGCCCTCCAGACTCACTACGAAAAAATCAAGGATGTACAGCTCAGACAATTGTTTGCCGACGACCCGCGTCGCGGCGAAACGATGACGGCCGAAGCGGCCGGGCTTTATCTCGATTATTCAAAGAATCGCGCGACCGACGAGACGATGCGCCTCTTGCTCCAGCTCGCACGCGAGTGCGGCGTGGCCGAGCGGCGCGACGCGATGTTCCGCGGCGACAAGATCAACACGACGGAGCAACGTGCAGTCCTGCATATCGCGCTGCGCGCGCCGCGCTCGGTGCAGATCAAAGTCGATGGCGCCGATGTTGTGGCCGAAGTCCACGCCGTGCTCGACAAGATGGCGGCCTTCTCTGACCGCGTTCGAAGTGGCGAATGGAAGGGCCACACCGGCAAGCGGATTCGCAACGTGATCAACGTCGGCATCGGCGGATCGTATCTCGGACCCGAGATGGCCTATGCCGCGCTGCGCAGTTTTTCGGATCGCTCGATGACGTTCCGCTTCGTCGCGAATATCGATGGCGCAGCGTTCGCGGAAGCGACGCACGATCTCGATCCGGCGGAGACGCTGTTCATCCTGTCATCGAAGACCTTCACCACGCTCGAGACGATGACGAACGCGGCCACCGCGCGGAAGTGGATCGTCGATTCGCTGAAAAGCGACGCCTCGGTAGCGAAGCACTTCGTCGCGGTGTCAACCAACACCGCCGAGGTCAAGAAGTTCGGCATCGACACCGCCAACATGTTCGGGTTTTGGGACTGGGTGGGCGGCCGCTATTCGATGGACTCGGCGATCGGCCTCTCGAACATGATCGCGATCGGGCCGGCGAACTATCGTGAGCTCTTGGCCGGCTTTCGCGCGATAGACGAGCACTTCCAGAGCACGCCGCTTGAAAAGAATCTGCCCGTGCTGATGGGCCTGCTCACGGTCTGGTACAACAATTTCTTTGGCGCGCAGACGCTCGGCATCATGCCTTACGCCGACAATCTCCGGCGCTTCCCGGCCTACCTCCAGCAGTTGCAGATGGAGAGTAACGGCAAGCATGTTGATCTCGAGGGCCGCCACGTCAACTACCTGACTGGTGCGATCATCTGGGGCGAGCCGGGCACTGACGGTCAACATTCCTTCTACCAGTTGATTCACCAGGGCACGAAGCTGATTCCGTGCGACCTGATCGGCTTCTGTCAGCCGCTGAGCCCGCTCAAGCAGCATCACGACTACCTGATGTCCAACGTGTTCGCGCAGGCTGAGGCGCTCGCGTTTGGCAAGACGCCCGAGGAGCTGAAGGCGGAAGGTTCGCCGGATTTTCAGACGCCATTTCGCGTATGCGAGGGCAACCGCCCCACCAACGTTATCCTGGCGGAGAAGCTCACTCCTCGCGCGCTTGGCAGTCTGGTCGCGCTCTACGAGCACAACGTGTTTACGCAGGGCGCAATCTGGAGCATCGACTCGTTCGATCAGTGGGGCGTCGAATTGGGCAAGGTGCTGGCAAAGCGAATCATCCCGGAGCTCGAAAGCGCCACGGAACCTGAGCTGAAGCACGACAGCTCGACCAACGCGCTGATTCGTCGCTATCGGCGCCTCCGTGGCGGCGCGCGATGATGCGCATTAACCGATCGTTATCGCATGCCGAGCAGCGCCACGACACGGCTCTCGACAAAATCGCGCCACGCGCTGTCGCCGACCTGATCAGGCAGCAGCGTCTCCATGTGAATGAGACCCATGATGAAGACGCTGAAGAGACGTGCGGTTAGGTCCGCGTCGAGTGACGGATCGAAGTGCCCTGCACGCTGACCCTCGGCGATGCTCTCGCCGATGCGCTGAATCGAGAGCTCATCGGATCGTGAAAGCAGTCGTTCCACCTTGGGATCCTTGGTCGCCGCCGAGTGCACCTCGATCGACAGCTGCCGCACCAGCTTGAGTTCTGGTTCGGTGTAGAGCGCGGCGAGCCGCGGCAGTGCGGACGCGTCCTTTGCGCCTTCTGCGCCTTGCAGGAAGAGTGGAATCGACTGAATCGCGCGCTTCACCACTTCGAGCAGCAGTCCGCCTTTGCTTTCGAAATGCTTGTAGATGGCGCCGGCGGTGATTCCGCTCGCCTTTGCAATCTCGGACATCGACGTGTTCTCGAAACCGAGCTCGGCGAATAGACGCGCGGCCGAGGTGAGGATTCGTTCACGCGTCGAATCCGAACTATCCGCGAGCGTGGCGGTTTTGCGCCCGCCGGCCAGCGCTCGCGAGCGCGGCTTGCGTGGCAACGGTCTCGTTGTGGGTGGTTTTTCGATGGCGCGGTGGGGACGGTTGATGCTCACCGAAGCATGATGGCCCATTTATCGTTGACAAGTAAACAAGCGTTCACTACGCTGCGATTAGGTAAACGGCCATTTACTGACTGCCCGGGCTTCCTGCCGACGGCATCCGTGATAGCCTCATCCAAATCATTTTCCCCGAGGAGTATCGAATGACCACAATCAGGCCGAACCGGATGCGCTGCGGCATCTTCATGGCGCCCTTTCATCCTGTGGACGAAGACCCGACACTCGCGCTGCGGCGCGATATTGACCTGATAGCGCACCTTGACCGGCTTGGTTTCGACGAGGCCTGGATTGGCGAGCATCATTCGGCGGGTTACGAAATAATCGCGTCACCCGAGCTTATGATTGCTGCTGCCGCGGAGCGCACCGAGCGTATCCGCCTCGGCACGGGCGTGATTTCGCTGCCGTACCATCATCCGCTGATGGTCGCGAATCGAATCGTTCAACTCGATCACATGACGCGCGGCCGCGCAATGTTCGGCATCGGACCGGGCCTCCTGCCCTCAGACGCCGAGATGCTCGGCGTGCCGGTGCCGAAGCAGCGCGATCGGATGGCTGAATCGCTCGACGTGATCTTGCGCTTGCTCGCGGGCGAGGTCGTGACCGAGAGCACCGAGTGGTACACGCTCAAGGAAGCGCGCTGCCAGTTGCTGCCGTACACGCGGCCGCGTCCCGAGTTCGCGGTGGCGAGCACGTTCACTCCGTCGGGAGGCAAACTCGCGGGTCGTTACGATGCCGGCATGCTCTGCGTCGCCGCGTCGCAGGCGGCCGGCTACGACGTGCTAGGTACGAACTGGCAAGTTGCATGCGAGGTCGCACACGAGCATGGGCGCGAGATGGATCGCGCGGTGCTGCGGCTGGTTGCGCCGATGCATCTGGCTGAGAGCCGCGAGCAAGCGCGCCGCGACGTTGAGTTCGGTCTCACGAAGTGGGTCGACTACTTCAGCCGTATCAATCCGACCGCGAGCGGCGAGGACCTAGGCGCGGACGATCCGGCCGAGGCGATGGTCAAGTCAGGCCGCGCGGTGATCGGCACGCCTGATGAGGCGATCGCGATGATTGAGCGGCTCGAGCAGCAGTCGGGCGGATTCGGATGCTTCCTGATGCTCGCGCACAACTGGGCGCCGTTCGAGGCCACCAGGCATTCGTATGAGCTCTTCGCGCGTCACGTATTGCCGCATTTCAATGGCTCGAATGTCGGGCGTGTCGCGTCGCTCGAATGGTACACCGCGCATAACACCGAGTTGATCGGCAAGGCAATTCAGGCTGCGACCGAGACCGTGCAGAAACATTTCGCGGAACAGGCGGCGAAGCAAAAGCACTGAGCCGAGGAGACCTGGGAATGGCAGCTTTGAACTGGCCGGAGGCGCGCGTCGTAAAAATCAAGCCGCGCGGCAATCAACCTTCGATAAGTCTCGACCTGCACGAACTCGGCAGCGGGCCGGCTGTAGTCTTTTGTCACGGCTTTCCGGAACTCGCGTATTCATGGCGGCATCAGCTTCCAGCCGTCGCTGCCAAGGGATTTCGCGCGATTGCGCCCGATCAGCGCGGCTACGCGGGCTCGAGCGCTCCGGCCAATGTCAATGACTACAGCCTGACGGAACTGACCGGCGATCTCGTCGGGCTCCTCGACGCGCTCGGAATCGAGCGCGCGATCTTTGTCGGCCATGACTGGGGCGGCTTCGTCGCCTGGTCGATGCCGGTACTGCATCCCGAACGCACCGCGGGTGTTATCGGCGTATGCACGCCTTACATGGCGATTCCTCGGACGTCGGTGATGCGCAACTTCGTGAGCGGCAAAGACGAGCGCTACTACATCCTCTGGTTTCAGCCGCCGGGAATCGCCGAGTCCGTGATGGATTCGAAGGTGCGGACGATTTTCGATCGGCTCATGCGCGCACCAGTTGATCCTGTAGAAGCCGCAAAACGGATGACTGCAGGTGGCGAGTTCGACATGAATCCGTTTCGCCGCATCGATGACCTGAAACCCGAAACGCAGCTGATCGTGACGCCTGAGGAACTCGACGTCTACGTGCGCGCGTATGAGAAGACCGGGTTTCGCGGCGGCATCAACTGGTACCGCAATATCGACCGCAACTCAAAAGAGCATCCCGAAATCGGAACCACGAAACTGACGTTGCCCTGCCTGATGATTACGGCCGAGTGGGACGTGGCGCTGCCGCCACGGATGGCGGCCGGCATGCCGGCGCTTTGTTCCGATCTCGAAATGCACAACATCGAGCGGGCAGGGCACTGGGTGCAGCAGGAATTTCCGGCTGAAGTGAACAAAACGATTACCGATTGGCTAGTCAAGCGCTTTAGCGAATGACTATTCAGTTCTGGCGCCCAATAGTCACTAACACTTCGCTCAACGAAAAAGGATATCACAGTGAGCCAACCAACCACCGTCATCCGCAATGCTCTGATCGTGGACGGAACGGGTGCCGCGCCTTTCCCCGGCGAGGTTGCGATCGGTGCGGGCAAGATTGTCTCGGTCGGCAAGTTCGATGGCAGCGCGGTGAACGAGATCGATGCCGGCGGCCGCGTGCTTAGCCCCGGCTTTATCGATGTGCATACTCATTACGACCCGCAGCTATGCTGGGATCGGCTGGCGACGCCCAGCCTCGAGCATGGCGTGACGACCGTGATCGTCGGCAATTGCTCGCTGAGCCTTGCGCCAGTGAAGGAAGGCTCCAGTCGCAAGCTGGTCAGGATGTTCGGCAAGATCGAGGACATCAAGGAGCCGACCTTCGATGCCGGCGTGCCATTCAAGTGGGAGAGCTTTGGCGACTATCTCAATTTCATCCGCCCCGGCCTCGGCATCAACGTGGGCGCGATGGTCGGTCATTCGGCGCTTCGCTGGTACGTGATGGGACCGGAGAGCCAGGAGCGGATCGCGACCGATGCCGAGATCGATCGGATGGCCGAGGTGCTGGAAGCGGCGATGAACGAGGGAGCGATCGGACTCTCCACCTCGTATGTCGATATCGACGAGAATCTGCGGCCGGTCCCTAGCCGCCTCGCCGACATGCGCGAGAAGATGGCGCTCTGTAAGGCGATGGCAAAGAGCGGACGCGGCGTGCTTCAAACGGTGCCGTTCTTTATCGATCCCGAACAGCAGCTCAAGAATATCGAAGAGCTTGGCGACTTGAGCCTCGAAAGCGGGATTTTCTGCACGATCGCGCCGATCATCTACAGCCCGGCCGCGCCCGATAACTACAGGCGCAACCTCGAGAAGCTCGAGCAGCAGCGCGCACGCGGCGCGAAAGTGTTCGGCCAATCGATGCCGCGCAGCTTCAATATCAACATCCGGCTCTCGGAAACCTCATTCCTCTTGTATGGCGTTGCGTCCTGGTACGCCCTGATGCAGCTTCCGATCGACGAGCGGGTCGCATGTTTCGCCGACCCTGCGCGGCGCGAGAAGCTCGTGAGCGATGCCAGCCGCATCATGCCGCTGCTCAATTCCGCGGTGGTCGGCGAAGTATATAGTCAGTCCAACCGGCAATTTCATGGGCGGCGGCTGAGCGAGATTGCAAAGGAGCGGGTTAAAGCAATCGCCGATGTGATGCTCGATATCGCAGTCGCCGACGATCTGCGGACTGAGTTTCAGATCAACAATACGATTCACGCCGATCCCGAAATCGTCGCGAAAATCCTAGACCATCCGCTGATCCATATCGGCGCGTCCGACGCGGGTGCGCACGTCTCGCAGTTTTGTGGCGCCGGCGACACGACCGACCTTTTCGAGCGCTTCGTGCGGCGCTTTGGCAAATTAAGCCTCGAGCGCGCGGTGCACCGGCTGACCGCCGAGCCTGCCGACGCGTGGGGAATCCGAAATCGCGGCAGAATTGCTCCAGGAGCGGCCGCAGACCTGGTGCTCTTCGATGCCAACGGGATCGCGCGCGGCGACGAAGTTTTCGTCGGCGACTTTCCGGGCGGCGGAAACCGATACATTCGGCACGCGCGCGGAATCGAAAAGGTATTCGTCAACGGCGAGGCTGTCGTCGATTCCGGCAAGTACACTTCTGCGCGAGCCGGACAAATCGTATAGCCGATTCGATAGACTCAGTTCCAGTGTCAACGCCGATTGAATGTTGACCCACTTTCGCGACAGCTCGCCGAGGTAAAACTGAACCACCCCCCGGTGCTTTCTGAACAGGGGAGCGCGAGGGGAACTTCCCCTCGCCGCTCTGTCTACCCAGTCGTAAGCCGGGGTCAATCAAAGGAATCCCGTCAATTCTCTCAGCGCCTCTTTGAGATCGCTGAACCGCTGCTTGCCCAGCTGTCGCTGCCAGTCAGCTTCGAGCTGGCGCATGGTGGCAATGATCGATTCGAGAACCAGCCATCCACGCTTTGTAAAATAAATCGCGATGTGTCCGTTACCCTGTTCGCGACGCCGTTGCAGATAGCGAAGCTTCTCGAGTTGACCGAGGAGATGGTTCAGCGCCTGCTTCGACACGCCGATACGCTTGGCCAGATCTGCAGGCCGCATGCCGTCGATCGGCGGGTACTGGAACAAGCGTGAATACTCCTGCTTGATGTCCCCCAGACCGCGTTCGGCCAAGTCACGAAGGATTCGAGCACGCGCCTCCTCATGGGCCAGGCGCAGCAGCGCGCCAATGTAGGGAATTTTCTCAATGCCGGGGATTTGCTCAAGTCGGGCTCTTGACATAATGGTAAAGGCGCTTTACTGTGCTGGTAAAGTGACTTTACCACGGGAAACAGACGTGCAACAACCCGCAGAAAATCCATCAAGGGCCGGTGAGTTGCGGGTCGGCCGCGACCTCAAGGAAGAACCCATGCAGCCAGTTGAGCAGGCGATCATAACCATTGGTCAGCTCGAAATCCGTTATCTCAAAGACGGCACCGCTAATGAAGGCGCAGCCGGAATGTTCGAGCTGACTGTGCCACCTGGGGCGCGGGTGCCGCCGGCCCACAGCCACAGTAACAACGAGGAGATCACCTATTGCCTCGAAGGCACCTTGCGCGTCTCGATCGGAGATGAAGTGCGCAATCTAAAGGCCGGCGAATGCGGCTATACGCCGCGCGGCGTGACGCATGGCTTCAGCAACCCGTATGACCGCGTAGCGCGGGTCCTTGTCGTCCTCACCCCCGACATCGGTGCGCAGTATTTTCGCGACGTGGCCGAGGTCGTCAGCCTCCCGGGCGGTCCCAACCCCGCGAAAATGGCCGAGGTGATGAGCCGTTACGGTCTGATTCTGTCACCGCCCACGCAGGCGCGCACGACTGGTTAAAAATTACCCGTGCCTGG
>JASHQJ010000066.1 GCA_030037595.1 Candidatus Binataceae bacterium | reverse complement strand
TCAGCCCATCCCCACCGATCGAGCGGAAATGTGGGATTCACCGTGCCGCATCTCTTGCAAGTCCGCGCTGCTTCGCTGGCGTTGTGCTGCTCAGCGGCCTCGGCTGCGTAGATGAGACTCAGAAACAGGCGATCGCCGGCCGGGTCGGCGTAGTGACTAGCGGGCGGAGGAGTGGCATCGAAGCGAACCTGAGTGACGATCGCTTTGCACTTCTCGTTCTGGCATCGAATCGTCACCATTTCGCTCTGTTCCTTGCCGATCTCCTGACGCTGCGTGATCGAGACCACAGCGAAGTTCTGAGGGTCCTCCTCGCTTGGGAGATTCGAGTTAACAAGGTGTGTGTTGGGGCCAACGAGCGCCATTCCCGCCGCGTTCATTGCGCCGCCGGTGGCAAAGATAACGACTACTTCGTCAACGCTGTTGGTATGGAAGAATTGGCCGTAACTGACTCCGGGCCCTCCGCGCATCAGCGCTCCGGCGGGCACCATGGCGCCCTCGCCAAGATAGGGGAAAAGCGGCAGCAACTGCGAGTTAGCGCCAATCATCGCGTCGAAGATGTTCACGCGCATCGGTTCGCGCGACCCGTCCGGCGGTGCGATTCGGTGCTTGTTCGATGCGATCTTGTCCATCGTTTCCTCACTAAGGTTTGTCGATATAACCCTTGGACACGTAGTATCGCGCCGCCGCTCGATGCAGCGGAATGGCGGTTTTGGCCATCCCCGCCGGCGTCAGAGGATACGTGACCGGACTGCGCTCGGGTGGGATATGCCGATACTGGCTCTCAAGCGCCTTGCTCGTCTCCGCGATGCAGAACGCGAGGAGCTCGGCAACGTCGTCGGGCATGTCAGCGCGTACGACTAGCAGGAAATCGGAGAAATCCAGCGTTTCGAGCGGTTGCGTTAGGTTGCGGAAATAACCGGGAGGCAGTGTCGCTCGCGGCCATCCCAATTCTCGTTCGACCTTGTCGAGGATGGCGCTCTCGATCGGAACGAATATGATGTCGCGCGTCTCTACCAGCTCGCGCCACCACGGCGCCATGATCGCCTCGTGGAAGACCGCGTTGGCTTCGCCGCGCATTATCAACTCGATACACGTGTTGGGGCGCTCGGCTTCAAGGAAGCGTCCGCCCCACCTCTCAACCGCTATGCCGGCGAGCTCGAGGATCTTGTGCGCGGCGAGCCCGACATGGTTGACACCATCGTCAGGCGAAGTCGCGATTCTGAGCGCCGCGCAACGCCGTCTTAGATCATCGAAGGAGTGGATTCTTTCCGCCGCATCTATTGCGAGCACTAGTCGATCCCACTGCGGTACAGTGCCGAGCGCGCGCAGAAATGTGAAGGGGTCTTCCTTGTAGGGACCTCGTCCGTCGAGCGCCATTCGTGCGAACGCCGCGGGTGTTGCTAGTGCAACATCAACCGTTCCGCGGCCGACGGCCTTGATCGCATCGACGCCTCCGCGCCCGTTCCAGATCGCGAAGCGCGAGTGCTGCCCCGAGCGGTCGCCCATCTCCTGCGCCAACCATCCGCAGACGCGATGTAGGTTGGCCTGGCCCCAATCACCCATGAATTGAAGTGAGATCGAACGATTCAGACGCATAATAGCCGCTCGTTTGATTGCTGGTGATTTTTCAAGCTCTCTCCATCGCGAAGAACCTTTGTTTCGCGGCCATGGCCCCCCAGACGAAGTATCACTACACATACTCAAATTACAAGTCTATATAATTCATGTGAATCATATTGCTCAGGTTGATTGGCTCACCGGTGTCCGGATCCGGCATAAAGCAAGACTCGGCCTCGCGATGCAGTAAAATCGTAGACAGTAACCTAATGGACTTGACCACCAGCACCTAGTATTGCTACACATAGCTTGAACGCGAGTCTATAGAGTTTGAGGAGGACCCACCCATTTTGGAACCGTCCGCCGGGAACGCAAAAAGAGGATCGCTGAGGGTTGTCCGCCGGCTAAGCAGCGTTAACCAGATTCACGACGAACTTCGGAAAATGATTCTGCGAGGCAGCTTCGAACCGGGAACGACGCTATCGCAGACTGGACTCGCCAAACAACTTTGCGTGGGTCTGACGCCACTGCGCGAAGCACTTCGGATGCTGCAGCAGGAAGGACTGATTGTTGCTGAGCCTAACAAGCGGCCACGCCTGCCGAATTTCGACCCCGATGGCATCGACACAAATTTCGCCGAAGTGATCCTACTGGCTTCGCTCGCGGCCGCGGTATCGGTGCCGAAGCTGACGGAGGAAGACATCTCAGTAATGCGGAGCGCGCTGAAAGAAGCCGATCTTGCTGCGGAGCGCGGCGATTTGGATGGGTGGATGGCAGCCGACGAAAGGTTCCATTCCGGCAGCTTCCTTTACGTCGGTCCGCAACTAAATCGGTTATTGAAGCGCGCGTACGACGAGCACCAATTTTACGTTCGATTCATGAGAAGTCGGGAAGACGTGCCCTGGTCAAAGGTCCATGGCGACCACGAGTCGATTCTCGATGCTTGCGCCGCTCGCGAAGGGGACCTGGCCGCAAGGTTGATTGCGCGACAGATTGCCAGCCATGGGATTACTTTGCTCGCGCACGTAATGCCGGAAAAGGATCCGCGCATGATACGCGCCGCTATGCAATTGATTGTTCACAAGCCAGATCTGGTTTTCCCAAGGCGTGCGACTCGCGCCTGAAACTACGGTCAAGAAGATAAGAGCAATCGACAGATCCCCCGAGCCTGGGAGACGCCAGAAGTACTGGGAGAGATTCAATGAGCGACCGTAAAGTTGAGTTTCGGTATTGTGGTGACGCTCCCGCACCTAAGCTGAAACTTTGGCCAGCTGTGGTGATCGCCAAGCGCGATATAGAAACGGAAATCGAGCGGCTGGCGCAGCTCCCTCCTCCGGCGAATGGCCGGCGGTCATCAATGATCGTGCATCCGAATGCGATCGAACCGGGCCTTGGGCTCGCACCTGGAATCCGCGTAACGCTTAATATTCTGAAGCCGGGCGAACGGACGCGGCCAATTCGCCACAACTCAACGCAGATCGACTTTTGTATCCGGGGCGGCGGCACTGCGATGGTGCGGGGGCAGAAGATCGACTTTGAGCAATACGACGTGTGGAACACGACTTCGATGGCGCCTTACTGGTACCTCAACGAGGGCCGAGAACTTCAGGTGCGGCTGACCTACAGCAATGCGGCTCTGCTGGAGAAAATGAACGTGCACGTGGTTGAGGACGACCCGCCCTCTGTTGATGCGGAGGAGACGTCTCCGACGGTGCGGGAACAGGAACCCGTCGGCAGGGTGAGTCGGTTCGATACGTTTCAGTTTACGAACGACGGAGCGTTCCTGATGCCCTATGAGCGATACATTAATCCGCCGACGGTCGAGCCGAAGGTGCTCCACTGGCCATGGAAGCGGGTGAAGGAGGAGCTCGACAAGCTGGCAAGGCTGGGCAAGGACTACGTCGGTCGGCGGGTGTATGTGCTCTATAATCCTGCAACTGGACGAACCAATGGAACGACGCCCAATCTTTCTGCAGCCATGACAATTCGTCCGCCGCGCATCGTCGACCGCCCTCATCGTCATACGTCGGCCGCGATCAACTATTATTTCGCCGGTAGCGGACGGAGCACTGTGGAGGGCAAGGTCTATGAATGGCAGGCGGGAGATTTAATGTTCTCGGCTCCCGGCTGGGGCGTGCATAACCACGCTTCGCACGATGAACCGGTTTACGAAATGAACGTGCAGGATCAGCCGCTAAATATCGCGATGGAATCGCTGCTGTGGCAGGAGCAGTTGAAGCTCCCCGTGACCGTGCTAGGAGCACAGGCGGGATTCGAGACAAATCGCGCTCAGCTGAAAATCTGACGCCGATGCGCGGGCATGATGCGGGGCTTTACCTTGGCTATCGGTCGCGATGAAGCGCTAGGGTAACCGGCCACGTTCGAGCTTCTGATTTTCCGGAACATCCATCACTGCAACAGGCAGATCTGCGCGATGAATGAGGAATATCCTGGCTGCCCCGCGATGGGGGGCAGGCGGATGGCGGCGCTACGAGAAGCGGTGAGCGCCGCGGTCCGTTTCCAGACAATAATCCCGCACACACGCGCGGTTTTCGAGCGATTCTCGGACGTGTCCGACCATCGAGAGACTGGAGTGTGGAGCAGAGCGGATTTGAACCCGTCAGTAAATCCCGAAATCCCAAGCAAAATGAACAGCTTCTAATTTTGTGATATCTCCCATTGTGGCTGGTTTTGCGCAGTTTGCCCCTCCGAGGGGCAACCTCTGCGATCCGTGAGTCGAGCGATCCGGAAGTATTGGCAGGCGCGGTAGGGGGAGTTGAGCACATACTGGTCGAGACTCGCTGCGCTACCGTTGCAAGTCTCAAAGATCGAGATCCGAACAGCGGAGAGGAGAGCCGCCTACAAAATCCGTCGCCATCAGAAGGGTATGGTCAACCCAGATGTGATGGGTACTAGGGACCTGAGCTTTAAGTTTGATCGAAGCTCGCACAACGCTCATCTGGCGGGCTACTCTCTTGTGTGATTTCTCACATCTGAGGAAATTTAATGAACTTTCCCGAGGGAACATTCGCTCTCGGCGGCGATCTGGAAGTGCGCCGCCTCGGTTTCGGCGCGATGCGCATCACCGGCAGCGGCGTCTGGGGCGAACCGAAGGATCGGGATGAGGCAATGCGTGTTGTCCGCGGCGCAGTCGAGCTCGGCGTGACCCTGATTGACACCGCGGATTCGTATGGCCCCGAGGTATCCGAGCGCTTGATTGCGCAGGCGTTATCGCCTTATCGCCGGGGCCTCGTGATTGCGACCAAAGGCGGCTACACGCGCCCGGGGCCCGGCCGATGGGTGCCAGACGGCCGTCCTGAACATCTCAAGTTCGCGTGCGAGGGTAGCCTCCGCCGTTTGCGGCTGGACCGAATCGACCTCTACCAAATGCATGTGCCCGACCCGCGAATACCGATCGAGGATTCGATGGGAGCGCTCGCCGAACTGCGCGACGCGGGCAAGATTCGTCATGTTGGGGTGTCAAATTTTTCGGTGGCACAGATCAAGCGCGCCCTTGCAATCGTGCCGATTGTGTCCGTGCAGAACTCCTACAACCTTTCCGACCGTTCGTCGGAGCAGGTGATCGACTTCTGCGCGGGCGAAAACATCGCTTTCATTCCATACTTTCCGCTCGCGATGGGCTCGCTGGCAAAACGCGGCAGCCACTTGAGAAGCGTCGCCGCGCGTTACAAGGCGACGCCCGGTCAGATCGCACTGGCGTGGCTGCTTCAGCGTTCGCCGACGATGTTGCCAATTCCAGGAACGTCGTCAATCGATCATCTTGAGGAAAACATGAAAGCCGCGGCAATTCGATTGAGCGACGAGGACTTCGCCGCGCTCGGAAATTAAACGGACGAGTCTTGGCTCCGCTGCGGTTCACAAGCGCCGAGATCAATCCGCAATTGGCGGGCCCGCTCACCGCTTCTCATTGCGCCGCCATTCGCCTGCCCCCCATCGCGCGGCAACCAGGTCGGCCGCTCTTCGTCTGGAGCGTCGTATTCCTTGCCGAGCTTCGTCTGTTTGTTGCGCATGTCGTCCTCTCGCGTCGCAAGCATGATTTCGAGCGTCGGCAGATTTTCTTGAATGCGGCAGCGGCGGCCTGGCACCGTACACGGCCACCTGATCATCTCCTGCACTGCACGAGTTACGTATGCCCTAGCGAGACTTGCCTTTGCTCGAGCGGATAGATGTTCCGGAAAATCGAGAGACGACCCTTGCTCGGGAACCGACCTTGGCCGAGCTCGAATCGTCCGTCCATTCCCTCCCCCCTTCAGCCA
>JASHQJ010000065.1 GCA_030037595.1 Candidatus Binataceae bacterium | reverse complement strand
ATCAGCTTCTTTTCAATCGCTTCCTTGAGCGGCTCGTAGCTCCGATAGCTGACTTTCTCACCGCGGCGCGATGTCGCCCACAGGTACGCGATCACTTCCTGGCGGAAGCCGTCGGCCGCCGAGCCGATAATCGCGATCTGTTCCTCGATCGACTTGAGGAAGCCTTCGTCAGGCGGCAGCTCTTCCTTGGTATTGCGATCGCGGACCTTGGTCTTGTTGACGTATGCCTCGGCGTGATCGAGATAGTTCTGGAACAGCGACTCGGCCTGCTCCTGGTACGAATAGACGAACGCGCGCGTGATTTCCTTCTCGAGCATGTCGAGATATTCCTTGTGCAGCGTGTCCTGCAGGAATTCGAGATACTGCTTGCGCGTATCGTCGGGCAGGTCGGCCTCCTTGGTCATCTGGATCAGCGCCTCGCGGACGTTGATCGGATTGATGCAGTTGCCCGAGACGTTGTCCGAGAGCGCGTTGTCGAGCGCCTTCATAATGAAGCGGGTCGAGATCCCGTTCATGCCTTCGCGCTTGGTGTCTTCCTTCAGCTCCTGAACATCGATCTTCTTGGTGCGGCCCTTCTCGACCACTTCCTCGCCGTTGTAGAGACGGAGCTTGGTCATCAGATCGCACTTTGAGGTGGGCTCGAGCCGCGACAGGATCGCGAACATCGAGGCCATCTCGAGCGTGTGCGGCGCGACGTGCGCCCGGAAATCGGAGTTGCGGATGATCTTCTGATAGATCTTCACCTCCTCCGACAGGCGCAAGTTGTACGGCACCTTCACCACGACGATACGGTCGAGGATCGCCTCGTTGGTGTGGTCGGCCTTGAACTTCTGCCATTCGGCTTCGTTCGAGTGCGCGATGATGCAGGTGTCGACGTAAACCATCCCGTGGCGGCCGGGCGCCGGGATTACCTTTTCCTGCGTCGCGGTGATCATCGCGTGCAGGTACTCAGTCTCGTTTTTGAAAACTTCGATGAACTCGACGACACCGCGATCGCCGACGTTGAGCGCGCCGTTGAGCTCGAGCACGCGCGGGTCACCTTCGGAATATTGATCGAGCTTCGAAATGTCTTCCGAGCCAATCAGCACCGAGGTGTCCTGGTTGTTGGGATCGACCGGCGGCACCACGCCGACGCCGACGCGGTTGCGCTTGGAGAAGTTGCGCGTGACGACCGGGAATTCCTCGTAGCGCTGGTTGAACTCGGTCCTTAGCCGATAGCGGCAGACCGGGCAGAGATCGCCTTCAACGTGCACGCCGAGCATCTTCTCGAACTCGCGCCGCAGATGGCGCGGGATGAGATGCAGCGGCTCCTCGTTCATCGGGCATCCCTCGATCGCATAGATCGGCGGCGCCTGCTCGAGGCCGCGCTGGACGCGCTCGACCAGCGAGCTCTTGCCCGAACCGACCGGGCCCATCAGGTAGAGCACCTGGCGGCTCTCCTCGCCCTTCAGCGAGGCGGAATGGAAGTAGCGAACGATTTGCGCGATTGTCCGTTCGATACCGAAGAACTCGTCCGCGAAGAAGTTGTACACCTTGAGCGGCTCGTCCTTGTATAGGCGCTTCGTGCGCGGGTCGTCCGTGTCGTGGATGTTGCGCAGACCGGGCGCCATAATCAGGTCGTAGATGCGGGCGTGCGCGAGCTTGGTCATCGTGGGATCGTTGCGCACGACTTCCAGGTACTCGAGCAGCGTGCCACGCCACTGTTTCGATTCACGCGCCGCGCGGTCTTCCTTGATCACACGCTCATACGTGCTGAGGTCGGCCATCGGCTATCTCCTTGGGGACAAAAGGACGTTGCGGAATAAAGGCGTCGGCGGGAACGGACTTTTTAACCGGGCTGTTAGCTGTCCAAGCCCCATCCTGTAAAAAAGTATAACCCTCCCGACTTGCTGCAACAAGTAACTTAGGCGAAAACGCAGCGCCCACGCGGTCCGCGAATTGACCCACGCGGTAGCCACACGCAAGTCGCCAGCGGCCCTAAGAGGGCGCTATGGCTTGCGAGAGACGATGCATCCGCGACGGCACGTCGATCGTTTCGTCCAGCACCAACTTCCCCTGGTCGTTGCGAATTCGAGCCGCAAACACCATGTCGTCGTGCGCGAACGAGAGCCACCATCTCCGCTCGATCGCGAGTCCGAGGTAATGCGCTTTGCGCTCCATCGTGACGAGTGCGTCAAGGTCGTATGCCTGGTTCCACGGCCCGCGCATGTGCGAGCGCGTCGGCACGATATCCGCCAGATGAACGAAATAGTCGTTGCCGTCGCTCACCATCGCAACCTGATGGTCAAGCGTATGACCGCCGGTGACCACCGCGCTCACGCCCGTGATTATTTCCTGGTTACCGTCGAGAGTTTCGATTTGTCGGTGGACCGTGGCGATGATTTCGCCCGCGTGACGATACGCCGCCCTCAGCCGTTCGTTCGACGATTGATAGGCGATGTCGAGCTCGCCCCGTTGCACGAAAATTCGTGCGCGCGGAAACGACGATTCGAGCACGCCTGATTCGCGTCGCCGCACCAGGCCACCGCAGTGATCGAAGTGGAGATGCGATGCGATGATATGCGTCAAGTCGCCCGGCTCCATCCCGAGCGCTTGCAGGTGATCGATGAGCCATCCGTCCTGGTGCGCAAAGATTTTGCGCTCGACGTCGCTCAGGCGGTTGCCGATTCCGGTGTCGACTAGGATCGCGTCGCGGCCGCGCATGATAAGCGGGCAGGTGAGGTTGAGCCGGATGCGGTTTAGAGCGTCGGGCGGATAGTCGCGCTTCCACAGTTCGCGCGGCACCACGCCGAACATGCATCCGCCGTCGTTGCGCCAAAGGCCATCACTCAAGAATGCGACCGTGAATCCACCGATCTGAATCTTTGGCGGTGTTTCAGCCATCGCGCGATCCTTGCCTCGTGCTCAGCTTCCCACGAGCCATAGCCCAAGTACCAGCGCCACGCTGCCCAGCGCGACGATCGCGAAATGCGCGCGCACCATGCGCCGAATCGCGCCCGGGATAGCGGCTTCGTTGTCGTGCGCGAACATCTGCCTCGTGAGCGCGGCGGTGCGCCAAGCGGCGCCGAGCGCTGCCACCATCACGATGAAGATCGCGATCTTGATGAGCAGCACGATCATGAAACTCGCACGCAAATGATAGTGCCGCTGCTCAGCCGCAATCGCGATATTGAACGCGCCCGTGATGAGCAGAATCGATGCCGCCACGATCGCGAGCTGATTGATCCGCATCACTCCGATGCGCGCGAAGCTCCGCTGCTCTTGAGTGCCGTCCTCGAGCGCGAGCCCTGCGATCACGAAGCATGCGCAGGCTGCAATCCAGATCGCCCCCGAACCGGCATGCAGCCAGAGAATCACGTTCCTCAGCAACTCGGCGGATTTCCTCTCGACACAGGTGAAGTGACCGCGCCATTTATACCCGCGTCGCGGGATGGCGCAAGCGATCTAATAGGATGATTCCGCGTTCTTGATCATCCTGCCGCCGCAATTGCGAATTTTGAGCGCTTCGCGGTTATTTGGCTGCGACCTTGCCGATCTGTTCAGGTGCCGACTCGGGCCGCGGCCCCAGGATTTGGCGCAGCTCTTCGGCGCCTACCGTCTCTTCGTGTAGGAGCGTCGCGACGAGCCGATCCAGTCGATCCCGGGCATCGATCAGGGTGCGGCGCACACCGCAGTGAGTATCCTCGAGCATCCGCGAGACGGCTTGATCAATTCGCGCTGCGGTCGCTTCGCTGTAGTCGCGGCCTTGGGTGATTTCGTAGCCAAGGAACGGCTGCTGCTCATCGGTCTTAAAGGCGACGAGACCCAGTTCGCTCATGCCCCATCGCGTCACCATCCGTCGCGCCAACCGAGTCGCCTCGACGAGGTCATTTTCCGCTCCCGTAGTCACCTCGCCGAAGACGATTTCTTCGGCGGTGCGCCCGCCGAGCATCACGGCGAGCCGTGCCTTCAGATACGAGAGGCTCAGGTTGTGGCGCTCCTCGCCGGGCAGCTGCTCGGTCATCCCGAGCGCCTGCCCGTGCGGTACGATCGTGACCTTGTGCACGGGATCGGCGGCCGGAGTGAACCACGCCACCACGGCGTGACCGCACTCGTGATAGGCGACTACCCGCCGCTCGGCGGGATTTACCAGATGTGGATGAGCCGCGCCGAGGCGGACTTTGTCCTGGCTCTCTTCGAAATCCGCCATCGTGACCGCGGGACGATTGTGGCGCGCCGCGCAAAGCGCTGCTTCGTTGCACAGATTGGCGAGATCGGCGCCGCTCATGCCGATGGTGGCACGCGCGAGCATCGCGATGTTGACGTCGGGCGACAGCTTCAGCTTGCTGGTATGGATCCGCAAGATACCCTCGCGGCCGTTGCGATCCGGCAGAGGGATGACGACCTGACGATCGAAGCGGCCCGGCCGCAGCAGCGCTGGATCGAGAACGTCGGGCCGATTGGTCGCGGCCAGGATTATTACCTCAGCGCGCTCGTCAAACCCGTCGAGCTCACCCAGTAACTGATTGAGCGTCTGCTCGCGCTCGTCGTTTACCGTTCCGACTCCGGCGCCGCGGCGGCGTCCGACCGCGTCGAGTTCGTCGATAAAGACGATCGCTGGCGCGGCCTCCTTGGCCTGACGGAACAAGTCCCGCACGCGGCTTGCGCCGACGCCCACGAACATCTCAACGAACTCCGAGGCATTGAGGCTGAAGAACGGAACCCCTGCTTCACCGGCTACCGCACGAGCCATCAGCGTTTTGCCGGTCCCGGGTGCACCGACCAGCAGGACGCCCCTGGGAATACGGGCGCCAAGTTCATGGTATTTCTCCGGATGCTTGAGAAACTCGACCTCCTCCTGGAGTTCGGCCTTCGCCTCGTCAGCACCGGCCACATCGTCGAAGGTGATCTTCGGTTTCTCGCTCGTGTAGCGGAGCGCTTTCATACGTCCGAATCCGAACATCCCGCCCGCGCTGCGCGCCGCGCGATTACCGGTCCACCAGAAGAACGCAACCAGGAGTAAGAGGGGGCCCCATGTAATCAGGATCGTCAATAACCATGGCGTTGACGATGAAGATACGTCCACAACGACGTGGTGTTGGATCAGCAGCGGCATCAAGCCGGGATCGCCGACCGCGGTCGGGAAGGTCGTGGTGAATTCGCTGTACTCTGCGGGTGGAACCGGAGAGCTGAGCTGCGCGCTTTGCGGCGCCGCCGACGCCGCAGGCTTCGGCGAACTGGCTGATGCGGCGGCGGTCGCCTCGCTCTGTGGCCATAGCCGCTGCTTTACGAAGTCGCCATCGATCGCGTCCCCTGCAATGTGAACGCGCGAGACATTATCGTCACGTACCTCGGACAGGAACACGGAATAGGGAATCGCCGCCTTGGGCTGCGCCCGCGACCAGATTCCGCTCAGGTACCAGGCCAGCAGCGCTAACGACACCAGCCACCAGAACATAAGAAGCGGAGGTCGCGGACGTGGCGGCGGTATTCTATTTTGCGGTCGAGGTTCCTGCTGTGCCATCTATGGCATCCCCGAAGGTTTTCATCTCCGCTACCATCTTTCAGTTTTACGTCGAAGCAGTTTACGTCGAAGACGCTTTGAGCGCATCCACTGAGCAGCGGCCGAGACCGCCCATCGGAAGGCTGCTGGGGTTGATCGAGATCGGGTGGCGCCGAGCAGCAGGTTAAGCTAATTCGGCTAGCAGAGGAGCTGTCGACAAGATCCGCGGACCGAATTGGGGGGTACGGCGCCGCTCGATACTCACGCGAGGAGGTTACTTTGAGATGCTTAGTCCATGGATCAGCGCAACCGAACTGCACGAACTCGTTCTCAAGAAAGAAGTTCGTCCTCGCGAGGTCGCCGACTTCTTCATCGCGCGAATCGAGAAGCTGAATCCGCGCCTGGGCGCGTTCATGACCGTCACTGCAGAGCGCGCCCGCGCCGACGCCGATCGAATTGAAAAGATGTCCGCCGACGCTGCGCGGCACGCGCCGCTCTTCGGCGTGTGCTACTCGCTTAAGGATCTCACCTGGACGGCGGGTATCCGCACCACGATGGGCTCGCAGAATTACGAGAACTTCGTGCCGCCGATCGACATGGAGTACGCCGTCAAGCTGCGCAACGCCGGTGGTCTCCTGCTGGGCAAGACCGCGACACCTGAGCTGGGCGGGCGACCGACTACCGAGGGCGGGCTTTGTCCGCCCGCGCGCAACCCCTGGAATCTCGAGCATACCGCCGGCGGATCGAGCGGCGGCGCCGCATCGGCTCTGGCCGCGGGTCTCGGTCCACTCGCCGAGGGCAGCGACGGCGGAGGGTCAATACGCATCCCATCTGCCTGCTGCGGCGTCGTCGGGCTCAAGCCCTCGCGCGGCCGAATCAGCTTTGCGCCGGCGATGGGCGAAGCGTGGGCCGGATTCGCGACCAGTGGTCCGATGGCGCGTACCGTCAAGGACGTCGCCCTGATGCTCGACGTGATGCATGGTCCCGCGATCGGCGATCCTTACTGGGCGCCCGAGCCCATTACGTCGTTCAAGGCCGCCGCTGAAATTCCGCCGCGCAAGCTCCGCCTCGGCATGATTTCGAAGTCCGCCATTGCGAAAGTCGATCCCGAGACCGCCGCGGAGCTCGAATCGGCATGCAAGGTGTTCGAGGACATGGGTCATCGGATCGAACCGCTTGAGGTCGACCCTGCCGCCATACTGGTGGACGTCGTGATGCGGCTGATCGTGGCCGGTATCGCTTCGACGCCGATGGAAAATCCCGCGCTCATGGATCCCGTCGTGCGCCATGCCTGGGAAGCGGGGCAGAAAGTCTCCGCACGTGAGTACATCGGAATCGTGATGCAGATGCACAATCTGGCGCGTGAAGTCACGCAGAAGCTCGCGCCCTACGATGCGGTCCTCACGCCGACGCTTTCGCGCCCAGCGGTGAAGCTCGGCACGTTGCCGTCGACGCCTGATAAGTGGCTGACCGAGCTGCCCGAATGGCTCCCATTTACCTTCCCGTTCAACGCGACCGGACAGCCTGCGTTCTCGCTGCCGAACGGATTCACGAAAGACGGCTTGCCGATCGGATTGCAGATCGTCGGCCGCCCCGCCGACGAGGTGACGATCATCGGGCTCGCCGCGCAGTTCGAGCGGGCCCGTCCGTGGAACGACAAGCATCCGGCGCTCGATTGAGTATGTGAGCTGCTGCGAGGAAGTATGAAGATCGATCCTTACATAGAAGCCGTCGAACTGCGCGAGCTGGTCTTGAAGCGCGAGCTTCGTCCTCGCGAGGTCGCCGAATTTTTCCTGGCGCGCGTCGAGAAGCTGAATCCGCGTCTCGGCGCATTCATGACTGTCACGGCGGATCGCGCGCTCGCCGATGCCGATCGCCTCGAACGCCTTAGCCGCGACGAGACCGCGAAGCTTCCGCTCTTCGGCGTACCTTACTCGCTCAAGGATTTGCTCTGGACCAAGGACATCCGAACGACCTTCGGCTCGAAGAACTTCGAGAATTGGCACGCGCCGGCGGACGCTGAGCTCGCGATTCGCCTCGCCAAATCGGGAGGTATCCTGCTCGGCAAAACGACGACGCCCGAATTCGGTCTCCGCGCCACCACCGAGGGCGGCCTATGCCCGCCGGCGCGAAATCCATGGAACCCCGAACATACCGCGGGCGGTTCTAGTGGCGGCTCCGCCGCTGCTGTTGCATCCGGGATGCATCCGATTGCCCAGGGCAGCGACGGCGGCGGCTCGATTCGAATCCCATCGGCATGCTGCGGGCTTGTGGGACTTAAGCCATCGCGCGGTCGCGTTACGATGGCGCCGGAGAAGGCCGAGAGCTGGGGCGGACTCTCGACGCTCGGGCCGATCGGCCGCTCGGTGCGCGACGTGGCACTGATGCTCGATGTCATGGCCGGCATGGTCCCTGGCGATCCATACATGGCGCCGACTCCGCCGATGCCCTTCGCGGAGGCCGCGCGGCAGCGCCCGAAGAAGCTTCGCCTCGCGATGATCAACCAGACGCGGCTCGGCAAGGTTGATCCCGAAATACTCGCGGGATTGGAGTCGGCCGGTAAAACGTTCCGCGAACTCGGCCATAGCGTCGAGCAAGTGGCGCTCGACCCGGGCGACCAACTGCACAAGTACGTACGCTTCATAATCGGATCGTCGGTTGGCGCGCTCGAAATTCCGAATCCAGATTTGCTCGATCCGATCGTTCGGCAAAGCTACGAATGGGGCCGTCAACTGAAGGCCACTGACTATCTGCACGCGCTCGCGAGCGTGCACAACGCCGCGCGCGATGTCGTGCAGGCTCTGATGCCGTACGACGCGCTGCTCGCACCGACCACGACGCGCCCCGCGGTCAAGCTCGGCACGCTTCCGTCGCGCCTCGAAACGGCGGCCGACGAGACCTACGCATGGATCGCGTTCACGTTCCCGTTCAATTCGACCGGCCAGCCGGCCTTCTCGATGCCGTGCGGATTTAGCAAGGCGGACCTTCCGCTAGCGTTTCAAATCGTCGGCCGTCCATACGACGAGTGCGGGATAATCTCCCTCGCCGCTCAATTCGAAAAGGCTCGGCCGTTCAAGGACAAGCATCCGCCAATCGACTAGCCGTTCGCAGTGACCGGCGAGGGCGACGATTCGGCCCTCCCGAATTGCCTCGTTTATGCCGCTCACGCATCATTCGGGGACGCATCGCCTCGCGCGGCGGGCGGTATCTATTCGGAGGTTTCGAATGTTCGCGAATGATTTGATCGCGCGGCTCGACGCCATGATCGCGGAGCGCAACCTGCTGCGGCATCCCTTTTACCAGGCGTGGACGGCTCGAGAGATCGGGATCGAACGGCTCCGCGACTATGCAATCAAGTATTACCCACACGTTGACGCCTTCCCGCGTTACATCACCGCGATTCATTCGCGATGCACGAATCTTGCGACGCGCCAAGCGCTACTCGAAAACCTGATCGAAGAGGAGCGTGGCGCGGAGAATCATCCTGAGCTCTGGCTGCGGTTTGCCGAAGGTCTCGGCGTGCCGCGCGAGGCCGTGCTCGACGCGACGCCTTCTGCAGCCGCGCAAAACCTGGTCGGCACTTTCGTTGAGTTAACATCGCATGGGCCAGTGGTCGCGGGGCTCGCGGCGCTCTACTCTTATGAGTCACAGATTCTGGAGATCGCGGCCGCCAAGATTGCGGGCCTCACGCGCTTCTATGGGATTAACGATGAGCGTGCGCTCGGCTTCTTCGCGGTGCACGAAAAGGCCGACCGCTTCCATGCCGAGACCGACGCGGCGCTGATCGCGCGCCACGCGACGACCCACGAGGAGCGCCTCGCCGCGATCGACGCAGCCGATCGCGCGCTCAGCGAACTCTGGTCGATGCTCGACTCGATGTAGTTACGGGCGGCCGCTCATTTTGCCCGACGCGTCAGCCGCGGGCGAGGCTATTTAGAATCTCATCGCTGCGCGGGGCTGGATTGAGCCGCCATTCCCTAGCTGATACCGTACCGAGATTCGCGCAACGAAAATGTTCCGAATCTTCACGAGGAGACCCGGCACGTCGTGCCCCGCGTCTCGGTAATTATCCCCGCTTACAACGCTGCCGCGACTATCGGCGCAACCGTCGAGAGTGTTCTGGCGCAATCGCTCCGCGAATTCGAGATCATCGCGGTCGATGACGGCTCGACCGATCGCACGCGCGCGATCCTCGGCGGCTTTGGCGATCGCGTACGGCTCATCGAGCAGCACAACAACGGCCCTGCAACGGCGCGCAACGTCGGCGCGCGTGCGTCTTCCGGCGATCTGCTCGCCTTCCTCGACGCCGACGATCTGTGGCGTCCCACGATGCTCGAGCGGGCGGCTGCCGCGCTCGATTCCGATTCGGCCGCGAGTCTCGTTTACTTCGACGCGCTGATTGCCGACAGCGAAGGCGTCGAGCTCGGCACCGCGCTCGTCGGTAGCGGATTCGATCACGCGCCGTCGCTGCATGAACTTCTCACTCAGCTGTGGCCGATCATGCCGAGCGCCGCGGTCGTGCGTCGCTCCGCCTACGAGCGATGCGGCGGCTATCGCGACGAGCTCAAGGGCGCGAGCTTTCGCTTCGAGGACGTCGATTTCTCGATCCGGATGCGCGAGCAGGGCCCCTTCATCTATATCGCCGAGCCGCTCGTCGTTTGGCGCTTCGCTTGGTTCCCGAACAAGTTAAAGAAGCTGCCCGACTACTCGAAAGCGCTGCACGTATTCGAACCTCATTTGCAGGAGCACTATGGCGTGTCGGCGCGGCCGCTCGTCGAGGCGCGGATGCGGGCGCCGCGGAGTATCCTCGCGAATATCGGGCTCAAGGCATTGCGCGAGGGCGACCGCGCTCGTGCGCGCGCCGCGTTTGCGCGCGCGATCATGGTTGATCCGTATCGACTTAAGAACTACCTGAGGTTGATGCGCACGTATCTGCCGCATGCCCTCGCGCAGCGGCTCTCGGGCGCGGGTAATCGTGCGCCGGTAAAGAGCGCGCCCACGAATTGAACGAATCGAAAAGGATCGGAGGCTTTATTGATGAGGGTGATAGTAGCGGGTGGGGACGGTTACCTCGGATGGCCGCAGGCGATGTACCTGTCGCGGCGCGGCTACGACGTCTGCGTGGTCGATAATTTCTGCCGCCGCACCTGGGACCTCGAATGCGGCACCGACTCGCTCGTGCCGATTTGGCCGCTCCAGGAGCGCGTCGCAGCGTGGCGCGAGCGGACTGGCAAGACGATCGATATGGCGATCGACGACCTCGCCGACTACGGCTTCATCAGCGCGCTTGTATGCGATTTCCATCCCGAGGCGATCGTTCACTACGGCGAGCAACGGAGTGCGCCATTCTCGATGATCGATCGGCGCCACGCCGTGCTGACGCAGGTGAACAATGTCGTCGGGAACCTGAACCTCGTCTACGCGATCAAGGAGAACAATCCAGACATTCACCTGGTGAAGCTCGGCACGATGGGCGAGTACGGGACGCCGAATATCGATATCGAGGAAGGCTTTATCGAGATCACGCACAACGGCCGCACCGATACGCTGCCGTATCCGAAACAGCCGGGATCGTTTTATCACCTGTCGAAGGTCCACGATTCGCATAATATCCAGTTCGTCTGCAAAATCTGGGGGCTCCGCGCGACCGACCTCAACCAGGGCGTCGTTTACGGCGTCGAGACCGACGAGACGAAGCTCGACGAGCGCCTTGCGACACGCTTCGACTACGACGGTATCTGGGGCACCGTGCTCAATCGCTTTTGTATCGAGGCCGCGATCGGACATCCGCTGACCGTGCACGGCAAGGGCGGGCAGACGCGCGGCTATCTAAATATCCGCGACACGATGCGATGTATCGAGCTTGCGCTGGAGAATCCGGCGGAGCCCGGCGAGTACCGCGTCTTCAACCAGTTCACCGAGCAGTTCGTCGTGTCCGAACTCGCGCAGCTAATCAAGGAAGCGGCGGTGCACAAAGGCATGAAGGTCGACATTCGGAGTATCGCCGATCCCCGCGTCGAGGCCGAGACTCATTACTACAACGCCAAGCACACCAAGTTGATCGACCTGGGCCTGAAGCCGCACATGCTGTCCGAGACGCTGATCGATTCTATCTTCGACACCGTCCAGCAGCATAAGCATCGCGTGAAGCTCGACCGTATCGCGTCGTTGGTCAACTGGCGCAACGCCAGCAACCAGGTCGGCTACGGCAGCGTATCGGCGAAGGCCGACGAGGATCGCAAACCGCTGAAAGCCGTGGCGGGCACGCGCGGCGCCTCGCGCCGCCGCTAGCACGAGAGCGGTTCGCTAAGCGTGGAGCATTTCGATCGGATCCTGACCCAACTCTCCGGCGAAGCCGAGGCCGCCGTTAAGTTGATAGCCCACAAGCTTCTGGAGATTTTCCGGGAGGCTGCGGGCGATCTCGGGTGGGACTGCGAGATGCTGGTTTTCCTCCTGCCGTAACCAGCCGAGAATGCACGCAGCGCCTGCGCCGAAGCGTGGCTTATCCCGAGCGGTTCGCGCCGGCACCATGCAGGACATGATCGGTCCAATCCGCCGTCGTGCAGATCTGGCAGCTCGCGCAATTCGGCAAAAGCATCGCGTCGCACACGGCCATGATCATCGGATGTGCGACCAGGGTGTGGTAGGCGCGCGACTTGGCGATAGCGCCAACGATGCGCCTCGTCTTTGCAGGTAGAAAGTCCTCGTAACATAGGACGCGTTTTCGGTGGCTCGTCTTTCTTGGCAGCTAGGAAGGGTGCGAGTTCCTTCTCGAGTTGATCGCAGGTCTTAAGGTCGGCGAGCGATTTAACTACTACGCAGCCATCGCGGTTCAGCACGTCAACGACTTCGGCGGATGAAGCTGTCGCCAGTAGAGACTTAATCATATTCATCTCTCCTCGCAGGGTTTCTAACGTTCTTGCTGTGATCAATCTTTCGAGGATCCCGCTACCGCGATGGCGCGGATTTCGACCCGCAACTCCGAGAGGACGAGTTGGGTCACACCAACCGCGGTCCAGGCAGGATAGTTGCGCGACAGGTACTTATCCTTCACTTTTGCGAATTGCTGCATTTCGCCGCGCAAATCGATATGGAAGGTTGTCAACTCGACGACGTCGGCCAGACTCGCGCCGGCTGCCGCCAGCGTTCGCTTGAGACCCTCGAAGGCGAGGCGTGCCTGCGCTGCCATTCCGCTCGCGGGAGTGAGTTTGTCGTCGATGCCAACTTGTCCGGAGATCCAGATGGTATCACCGATTCAATTCGCCTGTGAAAAATGAAACCCGTCGTACATCGGCTGCGTTTGTTTGGGATTTACTAGTACTCGCTTCACGAGAACTTTTGCTTACGTGTCGCGCCGTGTGTTGAGTTTGGAATTGACTAATCGGGCACGGGATCAACCCCTAACCCCTTCCAACAATGGGAAGGGGAACAAATAAGATCGACGAAGCAGCTCTGGAGACTGCTGGTTCTGACTCCCCTTCCCGGTGCGGGAAGGGGCTGGCGGTTAGGTTGGGGTTTCATCCTAGGCATTTCTAGGTCACCACATCAGTTAGATCCGCCTCTCGGGTCGGCTGCTCGACGGGCGCGGTCACTTATTACTTTGCGAACAAGAAGCGATGATCGCGAAAGTTACGGAAGCGCTGTGGGACGAATTCGATGGATGGCTCAGCGATCAGCCTTCGACGATCGATTACCGCGCGATTTTCGATCGGATGATTCTCTGGACCACGTCGAGGAAAGGGCGACGCTTGGCTGGTCGCTTTCAAGTTCTGGTTGGTTCGTGCCGCTTCCGATCCTCCGCTCGCTGCGATGATCCAGAAACGCTATGCGCAATTCCGCCATAGACTCGCGAGTCTGTTGGAAACCGGACAGTCGCAAGGAGCAATACGCAGCGACATTCCGGCGGATTTACTCGCCGACCAGGTAAGCGAGATGGGCGATGATGTTTCCGGTCGAGCCGGAGCGTTTCAGTCTTGGCCCCATTGACGATTTGGTCAGCTCTGCGATTGCTATGTTGGCGCCGCGATAGCTCCCGATAGGAGCGCGGTAAATCTGATCTCCCGGCCCTTCGAGTTTGCATTCGCGGAGAACTCCACCGCTCATCGCTTGTACCCATCGCGGAGGGTCGGGTGGCCCGAACCACGCGGACTCAGCGGCGCAACGACGCGATCGCCTGCGCCGCCAGCCGCTCCGCGAACTCGGGACGCCACCTCGTCCATCCTTCGTCCAAGGTCGGCGTCCGCCCGCTGCGCACTATCTGACGGTATTCGAAGCACGCCAACCACAGCGGCCGCATGTTCAATACTCCGGGGAGCCGGTCCAGCTCCTCGTCGGTGAGCTGGACGTGCTCGCGGTAGCCGCGCATCACCGCGTCGACGTAATCTGCGCCGCACTCCGCCGCGGTCCTCAGTAGCCAGGCTAGTGCGGGCAATCGCGGTCCGCGTCCCGACCCAGCCCAGCCAACGATGACGAGGTTGCCCGGCGTGCCGACCGCGGCCCACGCATGGTAGTTGCCATGGGTGAGCGCCTCGGGCAGGCCTTCCGCGTTATCGGCGTTCTCGACCTGGTCGCGGAGCCACTCGAACCCCGCCCGTCCCTCAGGAGCGACGGCGTTCTCGGCGCTTGCCAGAAAGCTCATGGCAGCCGCGAGATCCTGCTTCGGCCGACCCACGAAAAAGCCGCCGTCGTGCTCCTCCGACCCTCCATCCCTCGCGACCGCGCCGCCGGCCGCGGGGAGCGTGTGCAGGCGCCCGAGCAGGCTTGCCAGTTCGTAGAGCACGGCAGGCGACTCGACCCGGCCATGCGCATCAGTCGGACGTCCGCCTGCGACGAACTCGGTCACGATCAGGGCACTCCCGTTGAGCACCGACAGGGCCTCGTCATGCGCGAGCCGTTCGGCGGGAAAGTCGTGCGAGGCCAGGAACCGCAGGATGTCTGCATCGCCTTCGACGCGGCTGATCTTGTCTGCGGGGGAGGAGAAGATTCGAGCCACCCAAGGCGAACCGTCCTTGCGCTTGACGAGCAACGTCGAGGGGTAGTGGCCAGGCCAGGAGCCGCGTGGACGCGACCCGGGATCATCGATGGGCGCCATCGAGGTGATATGAATCCCGTAGTGCGCCTCGAGATGCGCTTTGAGCGCCGCTTGCTCGAAGGGACGGGTGGGTCGCTCGGCAGACTTGCCCTTCGCCAACGCGGCGCGCGCCTCGGTGTATCGCTGTCCGGACTCGCGTGCCCGTTGGCGAACTGCACGCTTGAAACTGCCCTGCTTGGTCATAGCAAACCTCCTCGGTGCCCCCGTCCCCTAGCGACGCGGCACTCGAACAGGTCTGTATGGCAAGGACCCTGAGGATAGATTCCCCTTCGCCCTCGGAGGTCCTGGCTGGGGCAGGTTCCTCACAGGCTCGGCGTCGGCCCGACGCCGTGGACCCAACGATGTCATTGCTGTCCGAGCGGTGTCAACGACGCAGCGAGCGTGCGACGGGTTCGGCGCTGCGGCGGTTCGCGGCTGCGGAGCTGGCCGCTCCGAACCGGCCTCCGCCGAACCGGCCTTCATCTACTCGGGGCGGGCGACTTGCGTATCTTTCTCATTGCGCCAATCGTCCTTGAGGTAGACGAGGAGATTTGAAATGGCCGACGCAAAGTTATCGGGCGAAGTGTACAAAAACGCAACCTCCGCATGGCATCGGTACCTGAGCGATTTGAGCCCGCTACGGCCTGCATTGTTTCGATACTGCCGCGGACTCACGGGGAACCCTTGGGATGCCGATGATCTGGTGCAGGAAACCTTGATGCGCGGATTCAGCATCCTCGGTTTTGGGCAGGCAGAAATCACGGACCCACGAGCCTACCTGCTCCGTATCGCGTCGAACGCGTGGATCGATTGGCAACGGCGCAAGGCAGTCGAGGGAGCGGCCCTGGATCAGATCGCTGCCGTCTCCCCACAACATGCTAGCGCGGGCCATGTGGATGCCGCCGCAGTTCGCGACGCGGGCGCAGTGCTGATGCAAACACTTGCTCCCCAAGAACGCGCCGCCGTGGTCTTGAAAGACCTGTTCGATATGAGCCTCGAAGAATGTGCGCGGATCCTGGGAACGTCGATTGGAGCGATCAAAGCCGCCCTTCATCGCGGGCGCTCGCGCCTCCAGGACGCGCAATCAACGCGGCCCAAGCCGCGCATGAATCCCGGCAAGGCGCTCCTCGATCGTTTCGCGCGGCTCTATAACGAAAGGGACATGCCAGGACTGGTGGCGCTGATGCTCGACGACGGCGGGATCGAGATGATGGGCGTCGAAATGGAGGTCGGCCGCAAATGGTTCGAGCGCAAGGAGACGGGATGGTTCGCGCACAATTTCCAGCTCATGCCGCCGGGAACGCGATGGGAGCCTATCGACTATAACGGCGAACCAATAGTGCTCGTGCTCGCAAAACATGACGGCAACGACGTGCTGCTTTCAGTGATGCGGCTGGAAGCTATCGAGGATCGCATCTCGCGCATCCGCAGCTACGCATTCTCGCCGGAGACATTGGATGAAGTCGCAAATACTCTAGGCCTTCTTCGAGGCCCCGCGATGTACAGCCTGCTGGACTTGGGCAAGAAGGGCGAGGTGGCCTGAGAATCCCGAGTCTATAGTCACAGCTTCACGCCGAGCACGAGGCCGCGGCCCATCAGGCCGCGATCGTCCCACGTCGTCGCAAGTCCGAGGCTCGTGAACGATTCGACGTACTGCTCGCGCGTGAAGAGCCCAAGCTCGTGGCGCTCGTTGAGAAACTCGATCCCTTTAGGCGTGCCGATCATGAACTGCTCGTCGAACACCGAGCAATTGTTCTCGACGCAGTGAATTTCCATCCGAGAGATCTTCAGGTTCGGCTGATCGACGAACCTGAAACCGATATTGCCCGGCGCGAATGATCCGGGCAGCAGCCACGGCTCGACGATCAACACTCCACCGGTGCACACGTGGCGCGCGAGGTTGGCGACCGCGAGCTTGAGACGTGGCAAGGTCTTCACATATCCGATCGAGCTGAACAGGCAGGTCACAACGTCAAACTCGCGGCCGAGATCGAAATCGATCATGTCGCCGCGATGAAACGCCACGCCCGGGCATTTTGTTCGTGCGATCGCGAGCTGCTCGGCACTCGCGTCGAGGCCCTCGGCCTCGAAGTGTTTGCTCAGATGCTGAAGATGGCTGCCCGTGCCGCATGCGACATCGAGCAGCCGTCTTCCGCGCGAGCGTTTGTGCGCGGCTATGAGCGCAATCAGGCGGGCGCTCTCGGTTCCGTAATCCTTGAACGAATAGATAGCGTCGTAGAATGCGGCGCTCTTGGTGTACACGGTGCGGTCTTCAAGTTACCAGGCGGCATCGGCGGAGGCATCAGGCGCGGTCGTTTGAGCCGGTTGCTTATGACGGAACGTCAAGCTGTAACACTGCCTATCGGCGTCGGTTGACTAGCAACTAGGAAAATCAACGAAGGAATGGCAGGGTATTTCAAAGCAGGCGCACCAGCTTGCGAAGAGAAATAAATGCTCGCCAGGCAACCACCCTCGTAGTCATACTATTTGGACTCTTCGGTGAAGTGCTGTTCTTAGTGGCCCTTCTTATCGGAATCGCATTCACCGGAGTGAGTGGCTATGGCAACCACTGGATAGCAGGATCAATCGCGCTTCTCGGTATGTGGCCGTTCGCCGTAGTGCTCCATCGCCTCCTGATCATGCTTGCAGGAACACCGGTCATTGATCTCCTGGACTTCGGACTCCCATTTCTTGCTTGGTCGATTGTTGGCTTAGCTTACCTTTCGCCGCGCTTGTCGGTAAATGGCGGTCGCGAATGTCAACCTAGGCGCGTCGGTTCAACCCGGCTGCGTGTCGAACTTCGGAAGATCGTCGCGCACGGGCGCCCACGGCGGCGCACTCTTCATGAAGACCTGCATCATCGGCTTGAACAGCGAAGGATCGTCGAGGCTCCCGGCCTTGAGCACGATAAAGTCGGCCATCGCGGGCAGCACCGAGACAATCGGCGAGCCGCAGTTCGGGCAGAAGCCGCGGCTCACCTTGTTGCCGCTGTCGCCCGTCACTTCGTAGTGCTTGAGCTGGCCCGTCAGCTTGAGCGCGGCCTTCGGCACAAGCATCACCGACGCCATCGCGGTGCCCGTCGAATGCTGGCAATCGGTGCAGTAGCAATTCCCCGCAAAGACCGGATCGGCAGAGCATTCGTAGCGCACCGCTCCGCAAGCGCATCCGCCGGTAATTTTCGCCATGGCATTTCCTCCCGCTGTCGAGAGTCGCGCATAGCGCGGGCGTGAATCAAGCGCAGTCCGAAAATCTTCGAGGAGCGGTGCTGCCGAAGGATTTAATGAGCAGAAGGTGCTCGCCAGACGGTTCTACGCGCACGAAGCTTGGGCTAAATTGCTGTGGCGCTAGGCGTGAGGCTTCGCGCGCTGACATCATCCTCTCCGGCGTGACCGCCGGAGCGAGGCTCTGGAGGAATAGAGTTCCCACCATCGTGGGCCTGAGCGTTGTGTTCGGCCTTGTTATCCACAACGTACTGAAGGCGCTACGTGGTCCGCGCGATCGATTGGCGTCGATCGGCTTCCATGTGCATAGACTCGATGGAGGGTACTGGGTTGACCCGCAGTCGGTCGGCGTTCTGGCGCGTGGCGTGAGTATTTGGGCGGGCGTCAATTGGATTCTCGCGATAACGCTGCTCTTGATTGTCGTGGTCTGGGAAAGACGCCCCCTTAGCTCCATCGGCTGGCGTGTGCCGATGTTCGAAGACTTTCTTGGGGCGCCCCTTGCGTTACTGGCATTTCACTTGAGCGGGTTTGCAGCCAACTCACTTGGCTTCGTGCCGAACCCAAAGGTCGGCGCTGCAATACACGCGCTCCCTTGGCCTCTGCGAACCGATTCTCACACAGGTCGTCTGTGAAGAGATAATGTTTCGAGGCCACTTTATAGAGCGGGTCGAAGAGTTGACCGGCAGCTTATTAGTCGCGGTGGCCGGCTCGTGCGTGATGTTCGGGCTCGCGCATGCCTCCGGCTGGGGTTTCGGCGCGCTCTTCGCAGACGCAGCGGTCGGAACGAGCTACGCGATTCTATACGTGTGGCGCCGCAACCTTCCGGCCTGCATGATCACTCATTTCGCGACTGACTTGCCGGTATTGTGGCTGCCTTTGGCCCCGGCGGTTTGGCTGCCTCGTTCATTCGACTGTTCTGAAATTCGACGCCATGCGTTGTCGGCAGAACGGCGGCGATCGCTATCGTCCAAAAAGACGATGCCACTAACCCGCCTGATTGTGTCAGCATCCTGATGGACAATCAGGTGGAGGGTCGCTTATGCCGCTGACACACACGATCGAGGCAGCGCCGATTGCGAATCGCTACGCCCGCGGATGGCATTGCCTGGGACTCGCCGCTGACTATCACGATGGCAAGCCGCATCGAATCGACGCGTTCGGCACCCGCCTCGTCGTGTTCGCGGGCGAAGCTGGCGCCATCCACGTGCTCGATGCGTTCTGCCCGCACATGGGCGCCGATCTGAGCTGTGGCCAGGTGCACGGCGATACCATTTGCTGCCCGTTTCACAACTGGAGCTGGGGTCCGGACGGCAAGTGCGTCAATATTCCATATAGCAAGCGCATCCCGCCCAAGGCGCGCGTGCGATCGTGGCCGATCTCCGAGCAGAATAAATTGCTGTTCGTGTGGAACGATCCTGAAGGCAACGCGCCTACTCCGGACCTGGATATTCCTCGAATCGAAGCGTGTTACTCAGACGAATGGACCGACTGGGTAGTCGAGAAGTGGACAATCAATACCAACTGCCGCGAGCTGATCGACAATGTCGCCGACATGGCGCACTTCCCCGTCGTGCATAGCGCGCCGGTCGATTACTTCGCGAACGTTTTCCAGCGTCACAAGGCGACGCAGATAATGATCGGCAGCGGCGGTGCGGGAACCCAGGGAAGCCTCAAGACCTGCGCGACGTACTTCGGCCCGGCCTACCAGATCACGCAAATGACAGGCGAAATGGGCGGCTTCCCGATCGATTCAATCCTGCTCAACTGCCATGTGCCGGTGCACCTCAGATGCTTCGAGCTGCGCTTCGGCATGATCGTGCGCAAAATGAAGGGAATGAGCGAAGATTTGTCGAAGCAGATGACCGACGCGTACATCCACGCCATCCAGCAGGGGTTCTACCAGGACGTCGCAATTTGGGACAACAAGATTCGGATCGATAATCCCCTTCTCTGCGAAGGTGATGGGCCGATCTACCAGCTTCGCGAATGGTACCGGCAGTTCTACCTCGATACGGGCGACGTGCCCGAGGAGACGGGCAAGCGCCAGGTGGTCGAGATCAACGTGGGGCTCAAGAATCCGCCCGCTCCGCATCACGTATTCGAGGATTAGTGGGCGCGCCGCGCGTCGTCGGCGCTTTCTCTACATATCGCAGTCCGCCGCGCCTTGGACTACATGAGAGGTGTGGCCCCCCCAGTCCATCGCGCGCGCAAGGTTCAGTCATCGAATGGCGCCTTTCCGCTGTCGCTGAAGGACTTCAGCGAGCTGGTCGCGATGATTTACCAGGGCCCGCTCGAGCCGGTCCCGTGGAAGAGCGCGCTCGAGATCTTGCGGCAGCATCTCCGCGCCAACTACGTCACGCTGATGCTGCGGCCCCCGACCGCGGAGCGTGAATCGCTGATGGTGAATGCGGCGGGCGACTCGCCGATCACGCGCCAGGACGAATACAACAAGTACTATTACGCGCTCGATCCGTTCGTTGACCTGCCCGAGGATCGCGTTGTCACTGTCGAGGAGCTGATCGGCAATCAGAATTGGCGCGACAGCGATTTCTACAAGCAGTTTCTAAAGCCGCTCGACATCCTGCACGCGCTGGGCGCCGATATCCGCACGGAAGAAGGCGTCGAATGCCGCTTCCGAGTCTCGCGATCGCATCGCGAGTCGCCCTTCTCCGAGCATGATCGCGCGCTTTGCGAGATGGTGCTGCCGCATCTGAAGCGCGCTGTGCATCTCCACTCGCAGCTCGAGCAGATCGATTCCGAGCGCCGACTCTATGCCGGCACCGTCGATCGCATGCTCGTCGGCACCGTCATCCTCGATCAGTCCGGCGCCGTTATTCGCCGCAACCAGGTGGCCGACGAGATGCTGCGTGACGCGGACGGTCTCCGGATCGTGAACGGTGCGCTCCGCGCCCATCATCCCGCGGAAAATCGCGAATTGCAGCGGCTCATCAAGCACGCGCTGAGCGGCGAGTCGGGCGGCCGGCCCGCGGTGGTCGAGGCGATTTCGATCAGCAGGAAGTCGGAGCGCGCGAAGCTCGGAATCCTGATTCGCAGCATTCCCGCCACCGGATGGTCGGAAGGCAAGCGGCGTCCTGCGGTCGCGCTCTTCATCCGCGATGCGGCGCGAAAATCGGAGGCGTCGCGCGAGATGATCCGCAGCCTCTTCGATCTGACACCCGCCGAGGCGTCTCTCGCGCTCTCGCTCGCGAACGGGCTCACGCTCGACGAAGCGGCGGAGGAGCTGAACATCCGCAAGAACACCGCGCGAGCGCATCTGCGCGCCATTTTTTCAAAGATCGGCGTCACGCGTCAGACCACCTTGGTGCGCGTGTTGCTGAGCAGCGTGGTGTGGCTCGGATGAACGCCGAATTCATAGTCCTTTCGGACGATTCATGTGAGCGAGTCATGATGTCAGCATCGCGGGCGATCGCATCACGCGGCGCGATGGAGCAACCGTGGCACTATCGGGAGATTCGATCAGCGAAATGAAAGCCAACGGCGAAGCCGGCGTGTCCGATCTCGCCGCGTCACTTCGCGAGCGCGCGCGGGCGATGGTGCCCACGATCGCGGCGCGGGCGGCACTCGCCGAACAGCAGCGCTTCGTGCCCAGGGAAACGATCGAGGAATTCAAGCAGGCCGGCTTTTTCCGCATCATGCAGCCGCGACGCTACGGCGGCTTCGAACTGCATCCCAACGTGTTCTTCGACGTGCAGATGACGCTTGCCGAAGGATGCATGTCGACCGGATGGGTTTACGGCGTCGTCGCAGTGCACAACTGGCAACTCGGGCTTTTCGATCAGCGCGCGCAGGAAGATGTCTGGGGCAAGGACGACTCCGTCCTCATCTCATCGAGCTACATGCCCAAGGGAAAGGTCGAGCGCGTCGACGGCGGCTTCAAGTTCAGCGGCCGCTGGGGATTCTCGAGCGGAGTCGATCACGCCGACTGGCTGTTCCTCGGCGGAATCATCCCGTCGCAATCGGGCGTGCCTGACTACCGAACGTTCCTGGTGCCGCGCTCGGATATCAGCATCAACGACAACTGGCACACGATGGGCCTCAAGGGGACCGGCAGCAAGGAGGTCGTCATCGAAAATGCGTTCGTACCGGAATATCGAACACATCGCGCGATCGATGGATTCGCCGGGACCAGCCCGGGCCTCAGCGTCAACATCTCTGCTCTATACAAACTGCCATTCGGCCAGGTTTTTGTGCGCGCTGTATCGACCGCCTCGATCGGAGCACTGCAAGGTGCACTGAATGTTTTCCGCGAATACGGATCGAAGCGCACGAGTATCAACGACATGGGCCGCACTGCCGAAGATCCGACGGCCCAGCGGGCGGTTGCCGAAGCGGCGGTTGCGATCGACGACATGCGGCTCGAGCTACATCGCAACTTCGACGCGATGCTGGCGACGCTCGCCCGTGGCGAAGCGCTCGATGTCAACGATCGCATCCACTACCGCTATCAGTCCGCCGATGTCGCCCAGCGATGTGCCGATCATATAGATCGTCTGTTTCATTCGTGCGGCGGCCAGGGAGTTTACGCCGACAATCCGCTCGGGCGTTTCCTCGTCGATATCCACGCGGCGCGCCTCCACTACGCGAACAATGCCGAGAAGTTCGGCCGCAACTACGGCGCCGTGCTGCTTGGCCTCGGCAACACGGACTTCTTTATATGAGCGGCGCGGTCAGGCCAGGCGCGGCGGGCGCGAACTGGGACGGCGAGTTCGATGTGATCGTCGTCGGCTCAGGCGCGGGCGGACTTACCGCGGCGATTTCCGCGCATGACCTCGGCCAGTCGGTCGTGGTGCTCGAAAAAAGCGATCAGTATGGCGGCACGTCGGCCATATCTGGTGGTGGCGTGTGGGTGCCGTGTAATCATCTGTTGGCCGCCGCGGGCGCGAGTGACAGCCACGACGAGGCACTGACGTATCTCAAGGCGGCGACGCGCGGGATGGTCGCTGAGGCGCGCCTGCTCGCGTACCTCGAGCACGCTCCGCGGATGCTCCGCTATCTTGAGGAGAAGACGTGGCTCAAGTACCGCGCGATGCTGCAGTACTCGGATTACTATCCGCACCTGCCGGGCTCGAAGCCCGGTGCTCGCACTCTGGATCCGTTGCCCTTCGATGCGTCGAGGCTCGGCGCGGAATTCGGGCACATGCGGCCGCCGCAGCCCGGTACGCTAATCGGCGGCCGAATTACGATGACCGCTGGCGAGGCGCACACGATCCTTTGCAAGGACCGCGGCTGGACCACGCTCTTCGCAAAGCGCATGTTGTCCTACTGGCTCGACTTGCCGTGGCGACTTCGCACCAAGCGTGACCGCCGGTTAACGCTCGGCAGTTCGCTCATCGGATCGCTTCGGCGCTCGATGATGGATCGCGGCATCCCGCTCTGGCTGAACGCTCCCTTCGAATCGCTGATCGTCGATTCTCGTCGGGTCATCGGTCTTGTCGCGAAGCGCGATGGCAACTCCGTCCGTATTGGCGCGCGCCGTGGCGTAATCCTCGCCGCCGGCGGATTCGAGCATAACCAGGCGATGCGCGATCAGTATCTCCCAAAGCCGACGCGCGCAGAGTGGACCGTCACTCCAGAGGCGAACACGGGGGACGCGATTCGCGCGGGCCTCGAAGCGGGCGCCCGTGTCGATCTGATGGATCACGCGTGGTGGGCGCCCACCGTGTTTATCATGGGGCGCGAGAAGCGCCGTGCGCTTTTCGTCGAGCGTGCGTTGCCTGGATGCGTGATGGTCAATCGGCTCGGCCAGCGCTTTGTCGATGAAGCTGCGCCCTATAGCGATATCGTCTATGCGATGTACGCCGACAACGAGAAGAGCAACGCGAATCTGCCCGCGTGGCTGATTTTCGACGCAGAGTTCCGCCGCAAGTATCCGTGCGGTCCTCTCCTGCCCGGCATGGTCCGGCCGGACAAAGCGTTGCCGGCGTCGTGGCTCGGCTCGGTGTTCTTCAGAGCCGACTCGCTCGATTCGCTTGCGTCGCAAATCCAGGTCGATGCCGCCGGCCTCAAGGAAACAATCGAACGGATGAGCCAGTTCGCTGAGAGCGGCGACGACAAGGAGTTTGGCAAGGGTAGCAACCCGTTCGATCGCTACTATGGCGACGTCAACGTCAAGCCGAATCCATGTCTCGCGCCGATTGCCAAGCCGCCTTTCTATGCGATGCGAATCGATGCCGGCGATATCGGGACCAAAGGTGGGCTCCTCACGGATCAATACGCGCGCGTTGTCCGCGAGGACGGCCAGTCGATTCCCGGCCTGTACGCGATCGGCAACACTTCCGCTGCGGTGATGGGTCCGAGTTATCCTGGCGCGGGTTCCACGCTCGGGCCTGCGATGACCTTTGGTTACATCGCGGCGCATCATCTCGCAGGAGTCTAGGATGCTCACCGAACGGGTATGCCTCGTCACCGGGGCGAGCCTCGGCGTCGGCAAAGGGATCGCGATCGCGCTGGGCGCGGCCGGCGCTACCGTTTACGTCACCGGTCGAAGCAGCAAAAAGGGCGACAATCCATTCGGCGGAACAGTCTTCGCGACCGCCGCGGAAGTGACGAAACGGGGCGGGCGCGGCGTGGCCGTGGTCTGCGACCATAGCGACGACGCGCAAGTGCGCGCATCGCTCGAGAAGATCGAGAAGGAATCCGGCCGCCTCGATATCCTGGTCAACAACGCGACCGCAATTCCCGATGGCCTCACCGAAGCGGGACCATTCTGGAAGAAGCCGCTGAATTTCGTGAAGCTGCTCGACGTCGGACTTCGCTCTTACTATACGACGACCTGGTACGCGGCGCCGATGCTCACCAAACAGGGCGGCGTGATTTTCAACTCGTCATCGCCGGGCGCCAAGGCCTACATCCACGGTCCCGCGTATGGTGCTGCCAAGGCCGGTGTTGACAAGATGTCACACGACATGGCGCACGACTTCAAACCATTCGACGTCACCGTCATCTCAGTCTGGCTCGGGCTGGTGAAGACCGAGAAAGTCATGACCATCGACGTGAACAAGTCGAAGTACGGGCCGATGCTCGCGATCGCGGAGTCGCCCGAGTTTGGCGGCCGCATCATCGATGCGATTTACAACGATCCCAGGCGGATGGAGCTGACCGGCCAGACGTTCTTCGCGGCCGAGTTGGCCGAGCGCTACAAGGTGAAGGATATCGACGGCAGCCAGCCACCCTCGGGCCGGATGGCTCTCGGCGCCCCTTCCGAATTTTCTCCCATCGTCATCGAGTAAGAGGACCCGACCTACGGCCAACAATGCAGCCGACATAGCGCTCGCATCGAACGCGTCGGGGGCGACGCCGATCAGCGCGCCGCTTCGCGCTGACGGTTCATCACCGATCAAGTGGGACGAGGAATGCGACGTTCTCGTCGTGGGCTTCGGCGCCGCGGGAGCTGCCGCAGCAATCGAAGCTGCTCACGCCGGCGCGAGCGTGAGCGTCGCTGACCGGTTCGGCGGCGGCGGTGCGAGCGCCAAGAGCGGCGGCGTCGTGTACGCCGGTGGCGGTACGCGCTTCCAGGCGGCCGCAGGATACAACGACACGCCCGACGCAATGTTCGAGTATCTGACGAAGGAAGTCGGCGATGCGGTCGATCGCGCTACCCTTCGGAGTTTCTGCGATCAGAGCGTCGAGATGATCGAATGGCTCGAGACGCAGGGCGTCGAATTCGACCCGAGCGTACCTCCGCACAAGACTTCGTATCCCGCGGACGGCTTCTACCTTTATTTTTCAGGCAACGAAGCGGTTAAGGAATATGCCGGAGCGCATCCGCCGGCGCCGCGAGGTCACCGCGTAAAAGGCGCCGGTCTTTCGGGCGCGATCCTCTTTCGCGCGCTCCGGAAAAGCGCGCAGGCCGCCGGTGCTCGAATCATGACGCAGTCCGCGGTGCGGCGGTTTATTGTCGATGAGAATGGCGCGGTGCTCGGCGCGGAACTTTGGCAGTTCGAACCGAATAGTCGGGAGATGCGGCGTCATCGGCAGCTCAGCCGATGGGCGGAGCGGACGTTCTATCCCGCGCCCGCCATTTCGGATCTTCTCAGGCGGCGCGCGCTGCAAGTCGAGCTCACAGGTGCACAGCCGAGGTTCGTTCGCGCGCGCGGCGGCGTGATTCTCAGCACCGGAGGATTTATCTTCAATCGTGAGATGGTCGCGCGACATGCGCCACAATACTTGCGCAACTTCCGCTTGGGTACCTCGGGATGCGACGGTAGCGGCGTGCGTCTCGGAGAGTCAGTCGGGGGCGCTCCCTCGCGTCTCGAACGGATTTCCGCTTGGCGGTTCATCAACCCGCCGCTTGCATGGGCGCGCGGCATGATCGTGGACACGACAGGACGCCGGTTTTGCAACGAGGAAGTTTATGGTGCGCGGCTTGGGTTCGAGATGTGCGAGCATCACGGCGGCCGCGCGTGGCTCATCATTGATTCGACCGTCAGGCGTGAGGCGTTGCGAGAAGCGATATTCGGCGGTCTCTGGGGATTCCAGAGCGTGCCCGTTCTTGTGCTGACCTTCGCGGGCGCAAAGCGCGCCTCCTCGATCGAGGCGCTCGCCGCGCGTATCCACGCCGATCCTGCGGCACTCAGGGAGAGCTGGCAGACATATAATCGTGGTTCGAGCGAAGGCAACGACTCGCTCGGCAAATCGAAGGACCTGCTGCGCGCACTCGAGACGCCGCCCTTCTACGCGCTCGACATCTCGGTGGACAAGCGCGTGTTTCCGTGTCCCGCGATTACGCTCGGCGGGCTGCTCGTCGATGAAACAACGGGCGCGGTGAAGAAGGGTGATGGCACGACTATCGCGGGCCTCTACGCGGCCGGCCGCGCCGCAGTTGGAATCGCTTCGAATCATTATGTCAGCGGGCTCGCGCTCGCAGACTGCATTTTCTCGGGCCGGCGCGCGGGCAGCGCAGCCACGGCGATGATTCGCGAGAGGCAAGCGACGGCGATCGCATAGCATCGGCAACGGTTAGTCAGATGGAACGTGTCAAGGGAAAGGTCGTGATCGTCACTGGCGCCGCGAGCGGTATCGGCAGGGCGGACGCGCTCATGCTCGCGGGCGAAGGCGCTCGCGTCGTGCTTACCGACTTGAATGAAGACCAGGGACACGACGTCGCCCGCGAAATCGGAAGCGCCGCGCTATTCGTGCGTCACGACATCTCGAGCGAAGATGATTGGAAGAAAGTAATCACCGCGGCTCAGCAGCGATTCGGCCGCATCGACGGCGTCGTCAACAACGCGGGCATCCTGCTGCTGGGCTCAATCGAGGACACGACGCTGGAGCAGTGGCGGAACGTCTTGCGCATCAACGCCGACGGCTACTTTCTCGGCTGCAAGCACGGCGTCGCCGCGATGAAATCGAGCGGCGGCGGTTCGATCGTCAACATGTCGTCGGTCGCTGCCGATGGCCTGCCGTTCTGCACCGCATACAGCGCGTCGAAGGGCGCGGTCGCCGCGCTCACACACAGCGTCGCGGTTCATTGCCGGAGTTGCGGCTACAGGGTTCGCTGCAACTCGATTCATCCCGACGGCGTAATCACGCCGATGACTCTGCCGCTGATGGGGAATCCCGATCCGGCGACGATCAACTACGATGCCGACCCGACGTCGCGCTTCTGCGATCCGAGCGACGTGGCGAATCTCGTGCTCTTTCTCATCTCGGATGAGTCGCGCTTCATCAACGGGGCGCAGATGCGAATCAGCAACGCCTATTGAACTGCGTAATGGGAAACCAAGCGAACGATGAGACCTATTATTCGCTCTGCATCCGCGAGGTCGTCGAGGAAACGGACGATGCCAAGTCGCTCGTCTTCGACGTACCGCCCGCGACAGCTGAGACATTTCGCTACCGGCCCGGGCAGTTCCTGACGCTTCGAATTCCGCACGAAGGGCGATATCTGCTGCGCTGCTATTCGCTCGCGAGCAGCCCGCTCACTGACGAAGCTCCACGCGTGACCGTCAAGCGCGTAATTGACGGGAGGGCGTCGAACTGGATCTGCGATCGCTTGAAAGCCGGCGACGCGATCGAGGTGAAACCGCCGGCGGGACATTTCACGCCGCGCTCGCTGGAGGGCGACTTCCTTTTCTTCGCTGGCGGCAGCGGTATCACGCCGATCATGTCGATTATCAAATCGACGTTGATCTCGGGGCGCGGACAGCTGTTCCTTATCTATGCGAATCGCGACGAGCGTTCCGTGATATTCCGTGAGGCTCTCAATGCGCTCGTGCGCGCGCATCCGTCGCGGCTGCAAATCGTTCACTGGCTCGATTCCGTGCAGGGGATTCCGCTCGCAACGAACCTCGAGCAGCTGGCGAAGCCGTTTTCCGCCGCCGACTGCTACATCTGCGGACCTGAAGCCTTCATGGACGCTGCGCTTGCGGCGGTCCGCGCGCTTGCATTGCCGCCCGCCCGCGTTCACGTCGAACGATTCGTGTCGCTGCCCGACGAAAAAGACGCCGCGCCGGAAACCGCCCCGCCCACGGCAGGCGAGGAAATCCATCTGGAGGTCGAGCTCGACGGCGTTCATCATGAGCTCAGATGCTCGCGTCGCGAGCCGCTCCTCAATGCGATGCTGCGCGCAGGTTTGAAAGCGCCGCATTCATGCCGTGCGGGCGCGTGCGCGACCTGCATGTGCACCCTGGAAGCGGGCGAGGTCCATCTGCGCAACAACCAGGTGCTCGACAAGAACGATCTCGCGCAGGGCTGGATTCTCGCCTGTCAGGCGATTGCCGACACTCCATCGGTAAGGGTCAGATTTCCCGATTGATTTTCCGCGCCGGCCCGCTCGTCAGCCCTCGCGCAGGAAACTCAGGCATTCGCGATTGAACAGTTCGCGATGCTCGACCATCACCCAATGCCCGCAGCGGTTGAGCAGGACGAACCGCGCATTCGGGCATCCCTCGAGGATTTTCATCGCGCCGCCGACCGGGTTGAAGCGATCATTGGTGCCCCAGAAACCGAGCACGGGGCATTTTATCTCGCCAAGCCGCGGCGCCAGGTTCGGCACGCGCATCGTCGAGAGCACAGTGCGCGGCTGTTCCGCGCAGACGCCGACCCGCTCGGCGAGGAGTGCGTCGCTGATGTGCGAGGCGTCGAAGAGTTGCAGCGTGAGCAGCCGGCGCATCGATTCGGTGTCCATCGGGCCGGCGGCGAACACCTCGATCATCTTGCTGATGCCTTCCATCTGCAGGTAGATGGGCAGGTCCTCGATTCCGCCTGGCGCCATCAGGATCAGCCGGGTCGCTAGTTGCGGATGGTCGAGTGTGCACTTGAGTGCGATCGCACCGCCCAGAGAGTTGCCGAGCAGCGTGAATCGCGTTAGGCCGAGCTTCTCGACCAGACCGTGCACGCCAGCGACGAAAAAGTCGAGAGTGTATTGCGCGTCTTCCGGTTTCGAAGAGAGTCCGAATCCCGGCAGGTCAGGCACTATCGCGCGAAAGCCTGCGTCCGCGAAGACCGGGAAGTTGCCCTTGAAATTGCTGTAGCCGCTCGCTCCAGGGCCGCTCCCGTGGAGAAAAATCACCGGCTCGCCTTGGCCGGCCTCGTGATAGTGAATAGTCAGCCCACTCGCGATTTGCGCATACTTTCCCTCGGGGATCGGTTTGCTGCTCATATCTCCTCCACGACGAGCGAGCAGATTTTCGTGGCGTGCGCCCGCTGATGCATCCTCCAATCAGACTATCGTGCCTTCATTCGGCCTTGGCATGCGACAACTGAAACCCGTTGGCATCTAAGCATCGATTACGATCAAGCTGGAAAAAGGAAATGCGACCTCAATGAGTACCAAGATTGTTCCCCCGTTCACTGCTGAGACGGCGCTCGCGAAAGTCAAAGGTGCCGAGCGCGCAGGGAACAGCCGCGAAGAAATCGTCGCTCAGGCTTACACCGTCGACTCCGAGTGGCGCAATCGCACCGAGTTTTTCAAGGGACGCGACGCTATCAAGGCGTTCCTCAAAAGGAAGTGGCTGAAGGAAATCGGTTACCGCCTGATGAAGGAGCTCTGGTGCTTCACCGTCAACCGCATCTCGGTGGGCTTCGAGTACGAATGGAATGATGCGGGTGGGCGGTGGCATCGCACGCACGGCAACGAGCATTGGGAATTCGATGACGACGGCCTGATGCTCCGCCGCGACATGAGCGCCAACGATTATCCAATCAGGGAGTCGGAGCGCCAGTAGCGATGGTAGCGCACCGAGTCGCTTCACGGCTTCCGACCTGTAAGGTTAACGATCGATGAACTTTCACAGCGGAGAACTTGCGGTCCAGGAGCGCGCCGGTGTTCGCGCGGGCGCCGAAGAAGTGGGCGAAGGCATCGTCAATTTCGTCCCCGAGCGCGCCGCGGACTTTCTTGAGCATCGGCAGATGGTGCTGCTCGGGACGATCGATTCCGAGCGACGGCCATGCGCCTCGGTTATCGTTGGTGAACCTGGGTTCATCAGCGTGCCCGACGAGCGAATAGTGCGCATCGGAGCGTTGCCGCCCGCGGGCGATCCTGCGCTCGATAACCTCGCTCGCGAATCGCACACCGCGTTGCTCGCGATCGATTTTGTGAGTCCGCGCCGCGTACGCGCCAATGGAATCGGCGTGATCAAGGACGGAGCCATTGAGATCAGAACCGAGCAGGTTTACGGCAATTGCCGCCGTTACATCCAGGAGCGAAGTTTTGTCGGCCGGCGTGAGTTGATGTCGATGCCCGACAGGAAAATCATCCACGCCAGCGAGCTGTCGCAGCTTGAGCGCGAGCCGATCGCGAACGCCGAC
>JASHQJ010000064.1 GCA_030037595.1 Candidatus Binataceae bacterium | reverse complement strand
TTCCATCGGGACATGCCTGCATCGCCTTCGCGACCGCCACAGCCTTGACGATTTGCCTGCCGCGATGGGCGCCGATGTTTTTTCTCGTCGCGCTTGCGGCCGCTGGCGAGCGCGTGCTCGAGGGCGTGCACTATTTGAGTGACGTTACAGCCGGAGCGGGTCTCGGCGTGCTTGCCGCGCTTGTGACCGCGCGTGTGTTGCGGTCACTTTCGTTTCCCATCACAAGTTCGCACTAGATATTGTCAATCGAGCGGCTAACGTTGACATGGAGCACGCCCGCAGCAGAATGATCGCATGGACCTGAGGCAGCATACTTCGGCAGTCAAGGAAAGCGCGGAAGCTTCGTTCGCCGCTTCCGCCGCCGACGCCTTGCCGAACGCCTTCACCAAGAGCTCACGAGCGCCGCGCGCGGGCCATAACTTCATGTTCGTGGTCTCGAGTCTGGTGATGCGCGATTTCCGCGTGCGCTATCGTAACATGTCCCTCGGCATCCTGTGGTCGCTTGCGAATCCGCTGATCATGATGCTGGTGCTGACGTTCGTTTTCAAAAATGTCTTTCCAAATTCGTCAGTAAAGAACTATCCGGCATTCGCCCTGATCGGTTTGATCTCGTACAACTTCTTCAGCCTGGCGTGGAGCAGCTCAACCACGTCGCTCAGTTATAACGCAGGGCTCGTCAAGCGCGTACGGATGATGCGGGAGATCATTCCGATCGCATCGGTGCTTGCGCAATCGATACACTTCTTAATCCAGATCCTCCTGGTGCTGATCTTTGTAGTCGCACTTGGCATGTATCCCAATCGCGAGTGGCTGTGGATCGTACCGATCCTGGCCGTCGAGTTGGTATTCGTCAGTGGGCTTGCGCTGCTCTGTTCCGCGTTCGATGTGTATCTGCGCGATACTCGCTACCTGGTCGATTCCGCCGTGACCGTGATGTTCTGGTTGACGCCGGTCTTCTACCCGGTCGAGTTGATACCGGTCAGATTCAGGACCGCGTACGAGCTGAACCCGATAGCCGCGGTGATAGTATGCCTGCGGCGGGTGTTGCTCGACGCGAAGATGCCCTCTCTCCAGACGCTCGGCCTGGGCGGAATCGTCGCGAGTGGGCTGTTTCTGATCGGACTTTTTGTCTTCGACCGCATAAAGGGCAACTTTTGCGACTACCTGTAGTCAAAAATGGCGGCGATCATTTTCAAAGGGGTAACCAAATCATTTTCGCGCACCGGCCGGCAGATGCTGCTGCGGTCCTTTCTTACGCAGCTTCGCGAGCGGCAGACCGAGCAGCGGCTTATGGCGCTGAAAGACATCTCGTTCGAGCTGCACGAGGGCGACAGCGTTGCGATCGTAGGCCGCAATGGAGCCGGCAAGAGCACGCTGCTTAGCCTGATTGCGGGACTGTCGCGTCCGGATTCGGGGACGATCATCGTCGAAGGGCGGCTGGCGGCGCTGCTCGACCTGGGCGCGGGATTTCATCCCGATCTAACCGGCCGCGAGAACTTGTTCATCAACTCCGCGCTGTTCGGGTTGAGTCGCCACGAAGTGTACGAACGGTACGATCGAATCGTCGAGTTTTCAGGGCTGGGCGAATTCGTCAATCAGCCGCTGCGCACCTACTCGTCGGGAATGATCGTGCGCCTGGCGTTCTCAGTCGCCGTGCACGTCGATCCGGAGATTATATTAATCGACGAGGTGCTCGCGGTCGGCGACGCGAACTTCCAGGAGAAATGTATTCAGGAGATCGAACGCCTGAAGCACTCAGGGAGTCTGTTCATCTGCGTTTCGCATGGCACCGCGGTTCTGCGACAGTTATGCAAGAAGGCGATCTGGCTCGAGCATGGCTCGCTAGTTCAAAAGGGCGATATTAATGAGGTTCTCAGGGCCTACGATGAACACCGGCAGGAGTTCGAGAACCTCTGAGTCGTTTGCTTGCGCGATACAATACGCGGCAGAAAGTTGAACCGGCGCAGAATCGGAATAGTTACTGACGGCCTGATCGAGCGCCGAGTTGGCAATGAAAGCAGGATAGCGAATGGCGGCGTCGGCGTTTATATCTATCAGCTCATTCGATGTCTGCTCGAAGATCGAACCGAGACTGAGTATTACCTGATCAGATTCGGACCGGGCGAACTTGATATTTATCGCAACCCAAGAGCGCACTGCATCTGGCTACCGGTGCGGGCGTGGAAACCTGTTGAAATCGCGTTCGATTTGCCATACGCGCGACTCGCGCGCCAGCTGCGCCTCGATCTTCTACACTTTCCAAACCAGTTCGGCGGCGGTTTCCTGTCGCGCGCAATCCGGCGAGTGACAACGCTTCATGATCTGACACCGATTCTTCTGCCGCGTACGCATCCGCTTCGCCGTGTAGCCGCGTATCGGATGCTCGCGCGCGTCTCGCTCAGCAAATCCGATCGCATCATTGTGCCGTCGAACGCGACGCGAAAAGACGTCGTTGAAATGGGATACGCGAACGCAGACCGCGTGGCCGTAATACCAATGGGCCTCAGCGAAGTCTTCAAGCCATGCGTGCGAACGACTGATTTTGCCAAGACGTATGGCCTCACTCGTCCGTTCATTCTCAATGTCGGCGTTCTTGAGCCACGCAAGAATCAATCGTTGCTCTTCGATGTTCTGCGCGGGATTCGAACCGCAGGATTGGATCTGGACCTGGTAATTATTGGTCGCGAGGGTTGGCGATGGCAAAGCCCGCTCCAGCGTCCGGAATTTGAATCAATACGCCCCCACGTGCGCATCTTCCGTGACGTGCCCGAGGCTGATTTGGTTGAGTTTTATGGCCGCGCATCGGCCTTCGTGTATCCATCGATCTATGAAGGATTTGGATTGCCAATTATCGAGGCGATGGCGTGCGGCGCGCCGGTCGTAACTTCTGACAACTCGTCGCTGCCCGAGTTGGGTCAACAGGCCGCGCTCTATGCGTCTGCTGACGCTGCCGGTGCGTTCGTCGCGCAGATCGAGCGTCTGCTCAACGACAACGAACTGCGCCAACAACTGATTGCAGCCGGAAAGACGCGAGCAGGGCAGTTTTCATGGCGCCGGACTGCACAATTGACATCCGAGATATACGAATCGGTATGTGAGCAACAGCCGTAAGCGGACCCCAATTGGTTGAGCACTATTCAAGCCGTCTGGAACGCAAACTTGGATCGCTTCAATCTCATTGGGGTTGGTGGCTATCAATCTATGCCTTGTTCTTGCTGATTCAAATTAGTAGCTGGTGGTACCCTACTCCGGATTCAGTTGCATATCTTTCAATAGCGAGAAGCCTCTCAAGCGGCCACGGGCTGCTGAATCTTGGCTATCGGCACATCGCATATCCGCCCGGATATCCATTGCTGATCAGCGTGGCATTTTTTCAACCTTCGCTGCCGTTTCTGACTATTTCGATCATGAATTTTATCATGGCCGTTCTGTTCATGATCGGCTTGTACCGCTGGACTTCCCGGCTAGCCGCAGAGGCGGCGCCACTTCTGACTGGCCTTACAATGGTCAACGTTACGTTCTGGATCTATTACCGCAGAACACTCACTGAACTGGCCTTCATGACCATAATGATCTGGACTGTCAACGCGCTCGATCGCGCATTGGAAGAGCGTTCAGCCTGGGGCCGCGCGCTCTTCACCGCGATTGGTTGCGTCCTGGCTGTTTACTTGTCGATGATCCGCGAAGCAGGCGTGTTGGTCGTCGCTGCGTTCGCAGCCGCTCTCTGCGTTTATGTTTATCGGAGACGACTCAGACCGCGAGACGCATTTGCCATGATCGCGGGCGTGGCGGCTCCTGCAGCGGCCGCGGTAGTCGCCTTCGTTGTTTACGATCTGTCAACCTACCAAGGGGCGCGAAGCTTTCTCGGCACACACTTGAGCGGCTTTCTCAATCCCCGAATGCCCTTTAGAGAGCTGATTCCCGAAGGTGTCAGACTCCAGATCAGCGCGATAGGAAGAATAATCATACCCGGAATGTTCAAGGCATATGCTCACAGTTGGGTTAGCCTGGATACCTTAATATGCCTTGGCGTTACGGCTATTATCGCGATCGGTTGGACACGACTCTTGAGGCGGCACGTCGAAGTGCTTGCATACACCTTGCCGCTCTACCTGGGTCTGTACTCGATCTGGGGATTCGATGCCGACACTCGGTACGTCTTACCAATGCTTCCAATCCTGGTAGTTGCGCTTTGGTATTGGCTCGAACAATTTTACGACTTCAGACTGACTATTGTCGCGGTATTACTAATCGCCAATTTGGGTGTGGCCATTGGATACTGGAGAGCGATCGAAGTTCCGCGGGGCCGCCAATGCAACGAGCAATGGCCGGAAGTAAGCAGGATGGCAAGGACAATTGAAAACGATCCCGGACCGGTCGCGGCAGCGAACAAAATTCCCGAATGCGTTCGCCTGATGCTCTCTTTCACACTTGATCGCCCGGTTGCGGACCTCTCGAACGACGAGGCTGCAGTCCAGACCAGCAAGTGGCTACTCGCAAATGCCAAGGATCACGATCCGACTGGATATCGGGAAGATTCTCTGATCGATACCTACAAGCTACAGCGCAATACTCAGTTTCCGCCGATAACTCTGCGGTAGGTTTGCTCAATCCGCTCGACAGAACAGGCAATGTCGAGTTCAGGCCGATGCGTGTCGAACCAGGCTCGCGAAGACGCCGACAAAGCATCGCGATTTGCGAACACTCGCTGAATAGCGTCGACAAGTGCCTCCGGCGCATGGCTGGACGCGATGTAGCCATTGACGCCATCGGCGACCAGGGCCGACGCCGCGCTGTTCGGCGAGTTGACGACAATCGAGGGCGTGCCATGAGCTGCGGCTTCAACGACTACCAGTCCGTATCCTTCGCGCTCTGATGGCAATATCAGACACGCGGCCTCGGACATCGCCCGTTCGATTTCGCGCTCGGAGACAAACCCGGGGCAATTGACAATCTCTGTTAGCTCCAACCGTCCGATCTCGGCCAGCACGCGGTTGCGCTCGGGTCCATCGCCGAAGATCGTCGCCCGTAGTTCGGGTATCGATCGGCGCGCGAGGGCGATGGCAGCCGGAATCGAGACGACGTGTTTTTCTGGGATATGTCTGCCAGCGAAAATGACCAGAGGCTTTCTGACTTTTGCGATTGGAGGCAACTCGCTCTTTGCGTCGAACATCCCGGTCAGCACCACCGGCTTGGCTGAGCAATCCTGTTCGCGCAACGCGCAAGCCGTGAGTTCAGAAAATGTAAATGAAGTATCTGATAGATTGATGCAAAACTTCTGAATCGCGGTACCGATGCGGCCGCGCAGGTCTCCCGCATAGTCACGCCAATAGTCACTCGGCCAAACCTCAATCCAATTCGTAACCACCGGAGCGCCGCCCATTGCACGCGCCGCTGATGCCGCAATCAACGGGAAGAAAGGGAAACTGCCGGTGTGAACGACGTCATATCTGCCGCGATTCCTGATCAGGTGAGCGAATACTCGAAGGCCGAAGGCCATCGGCGGAATGAATCTCCGCCGTCCCGACGAGGTGTAAAGGCGATTCGCGGGACCAAGGCCTACGATTTCGACTCCTGCGGAAGTCTCAGGCGGATCTGCGCGCGACCATTGAGTACGAGTCAGGTAGGTCACATGGTGGTACCGGCCGAGGCGAATCGCAAGATCGCGATACCACTTTTCGGCACCGCCAATCGTGAATGGGTATAGGCAGTCGTAAACGAGCGCGATGCGCAGCGGCCTGGAGTCCGATCGAGCCCGCGATTCCGCGTACGCGTCAGTCGTTGGAGGACTCACTGGGTAATGAAAGCAGCATACTCAGAAAGAAAGATGAAAATACTATTTGTGCGCCGATAATCATCAATGTCGAGGCCATCGTCGCAGGCCGAATGGCGTTCAATTCGCCCATTCCACTGGCCAACCAGCCGGCCAGAATTTTGATGAATATCGCGAGGCCGCCTACGAACAGGACCGATCCACCTATCAACCCACGTTCGAGGCTGAAATAGCGCTTGACGATGCCGAGGATCCAATCGTCCTTTCCGAGCCGCGCCGCATGACAGTAAGCCTTGGCGAAAAAGCCAGTGATTAACACCTGGAATCCCAAAATCGTGAGCAGGCTGCCGAGCAGCATGTAGTGATAATCGAAACTGAGTCCGTCGATTCTGATTCGACCGAAGGCGGGCGCGAGCAGAGCGAGCAGTCCCGTACCAACGCAGAATGCCGCCGGCAGCAGGAATACGTACGTTGGCGAGAGCAGCAGCATGAAACGTAGATGGCGCCATCCGTCGCGAAAGGGCCTCAAGTGAGGACCGTGGAGGCTCCGCCGATCGGGCCGCAGCGTCACCGGAATATCGACGATGCGCATTCCGGCAAGCGACGCCTTGACCACCATCTCCGACGCGAACTCCATACCAGACGAGGAGGCCTTCATGCGGCGAAATGCGCTCTTGGTGAACGCACGCATGCCGCAGTGCGCGTCTGAGACGCGGCTTTGGAACATCAGATTGAGGATTCCCGACAAGAGAGGATTACCGATCCGTCGATGCAGCCAGGGCATCGCGCCCCGTTCGATCTTGCCGCGGAGCCGCGATCCCATCACGAGGTCGGCGCCATCGCGGAGTCCGCCCACAAAGCGCGGAATATCGGACAGGTCGTATGATCCGTCCGCGTCAGCGATCACCACGTAGTCACCGCGAGCTTCTTCGGCGCCGCGCCTCAGCGCACTGCCGTAGCCGCGCCGGCCCTCCTGCACGACCCGAGCGCCCGCCCGCTCAGCGAGCGCGGCAGAATTGTCGGTTGAGCCGTTATCGACGACCAGCACTTCACCCTCGATTGAGGATTGCTTCAGCGCTGCCAGCGCTTCAGCCACGCACGTCGCAACAGTCTCCGCCTCGTTGAGGCACGGCAGCACGACAGAGACGGTGGGAACATTGGGAGCGCCTGCGACAGCCGCTTCAGATCGCGCGCCACCGCAAGAGGTGTCAATTGCGGTCTCGCTCGGCATCGACTGTAGGTTTAACTTCATTCGCGCATTACGTCGCTCAGATGTTCATCCGCGATTGGGCTTTTGCGGACGTGAATTGATGTCGCTATCCGATCTGCGACTATTGTCGCCGCGCCCATTTGCTGATCCGTTGGCCGGGCCATCCATCGACCATCGATCCAACCTGGACTCGATGCGATCGAGCCTGGCCACGAGTTCCGCGTGAGATTTCGAAAGCGACGTAACCACGCCGTCCTGCGAGTGGAGGATGATCTTTTTCAGTTTGTCGACCAATCTTCCAACCAATGGGCGCGGCGAATGGAACGAAATGTTCATGCAGGCATCACGAAAGCCGAGGGTTTCGGAGCTGCTGCCGGCTTTCGACAGCAATGCCTCATACGCGCGGATATCGTTGAGCGTGACATAGCGGTCGCCCGCATCGTCGATATGCGGCGCTCGAACCTGCGTCGGGTCAAGGCGCTCGAGCGCGCGTTGCAACGCGGATGACACCCGCTGAAGCGATCCGGGTGCGGCTTGCGCGCCATTGACTCCGGGTGATTCGACTTCCTTGCCCCCTCTGTCGAGACCGAGTGCCGCGAGAAATTGATTGGCGCTCACCTCTGAGGAGAATCGCGGCAGCAGGAACTCGTTTTGAAAGGACACCACCTCGCGCGAGACGTCATTATCGACGAGGCACGCAATACGCGCCGCAACCTGATGATAGTCGAGTTGATCGCAGGCGAGCGGATGCCCCGAGAGGGTCTCCGCAACTGCCGACGATCGATAGCCAACCACGGGAAGCTGCGCCCGCATCGCTTCAATAACCGGCAAGCCGTAGCCCTCGTGCTCGGAGAGGCACACGAATACATCAGAGCTGGCGTACATCTTTTCGATTAGCTGATTTTCGACCTCTCCGGGCAGTTCCATCTCGATGCCGATGTGCGCGGCAAGAGTCGTAAGCTCGGCCGCATAGGAAAGCATTGATGGATCTTTTCTGCCAGGGAACAGCACGCGGCAATCAATACCGAACTTCGCGCGCAAGATCGCGGCGGTTCTCAGGACGTGTCGATGGCCCTTGTGCGGAACAATCCTTCCAACGAACAACAGGGTCAGTTTTCCGCGCGCGTCGTCGGATGCCCGACGGTGAGTCCGCGCACCGCGCAAATAGTCGGATACGGGATAGACAACTTTGA
>JASHQJ010000063.1 GCA_030037595.1 Candidatus Binataceae bacterium | reverse complement strand
TGGCGCCGCGATCGCAACCGCGCCGTCGCTGGTCGTGAAGATATCGAACGGGCATAGCACGGGCGTGCCGTTACCTTGCGGCCCGCGCACGACACCTGAGCGCGAGTAGGTATAGACGATCGCCTCGCACATGGTGATTATCGCGTCGTACATCGCGACATCGAGGAACTGGCCCTTGCCGGTCCGGCGCGCCGCGTGAATCGCCGAGACTACACCCAGCGCCATCAACGTTCCCGGATAGATGTCGCCTACACCGGGGCCCGCGCGATAGCCGGCACTATCGGCAGGGCCTGTCATGCTCACCAGGCCACCCATGCATTGCGCGACGATATCGAACGCGGGCCACTCGGCGTATGGACTCCGCCCGGTGCGCGGATCGCCGAAGCCGCGGATGGCCGCGTACACAAGTTTCGGATTCACTTCCCGCAAGCGCTCGTAGCCGATTCCCGCGCGATCCATCACTCCCGTGCGCGCATTCTCAACGACGGCATCCGCGGTCGCGGCCAGCTTCAGCATCGCGTCGCGCCCCGACTCCGTTTTGATATCGAGCACGATGCCGCGCTTGTTGCGGTTGATGCTCGCGAAGTAGCCGCCGTAGTCGCATCCCGCGCGATCCGGCGGGAACGGCCCCATGCTGCGGCTCAGGTCGCCGCCCGGCGGTTCGATCTTGATCACGTCGGCGCCGAGGTCCGCCAGCAGCATCGTGCAGAACGGTCCCGCGAGTGCCTGCGTCAGATCGAGCACGCGCACGTCCGCGATCGGCCCGCCGCGCTCGTTCACTTATTCCCCCAATGGCTGCGCCGCTTGACCAGCACCGTGCGCTCACCTTCAAACACTACAGTGCCGTCTTGCTTCGTTCCCCAATGCTTGAAACGCACGATTCCGGCATCGTCTCGATCCGCGTCGCGTTTCTCCAGCACTTCGCTGTAGGCGTATAGCGTGTCGCCATGGAAGACCGGCGACGTGAAGCGGATTCCATCGAGTTCCAGCTCCGCGAGCGCGTTTTCTCCGGTATCCTGCGTCGCGAGCCCGATGCACACCGAGCCGGTGACGAGGCCGAAAACGAGGCGCGTCTTGAAGTTGGTTGATTGCATCCGATGTTCGTTGAAATGACCGTCGGCGGTGTTGAGCACGAGCTTGGTGAGCATTTGATTTTCGATTTCGCCGATCGTCGTGCCGCGCGCGTGACGCATCTTTGCGCCGACGACGAAGTCTTCGAAATAGTTGCCGCGGCCAGTTAGTTTCGAAATTGCTTCACTCATGCTTTTGGCCTCGGCAGAAGGCGGTCGGAAATTATCCTCATCTGGATTTCCGACGTGCCCTCGAAGATTTTCGTGAGCCGCGCGTCGCGCCAGTAGCGCTCGAGCGGAAAGTCCTTCGTATAGCCGTAGCCGCCGTGAATCTGGAGCGCCTGGCTGGTTACACGCTCAGCCATCTCCGACGCGAACAGCTTGCACATCGATGCTTCCTTGTCGCAGCGGCGCCGGCTGTCCACTTCCGTCGCGACGAAATACGTGAGCTGACGTGCAGCTTCGATTTCCGTAGCCATCTCTGCGATCTTGAAGCGAATGGCCTGAAAGTCGCCGATTGGGTGGCCGAACGCGACCCGCTTTTGCGCGTACGCAATCGAATCTTCGAGGCCGCCGCGAGCGAGTCCGATCGCGCGAGCCGCCGTGTGAACGCGTGCGACCTCCAGGCCGCTGAGCGTCGCCTGCAGCGCCCGGCCCTCGCCACCTCCTTCGCGCTCGCGCCCGAGCATTGCGTCTGCGGTCAATCGCAGATTGTCAAAGTGCAATTCCCAGGTCTTCCAGCCGAAGTAGCCAATCTTCCGAATCGGCGAGCCAGTGAGGCCGGGTGGAAACTTGCCGCGCTCTTTCAGCACCAGGAACTGGCTGATGCCTTCGTGACGGCGGCGCGGATCGCTCGGCTGCTTGGTGCGAGCCAGCACCGAGATGAAATCCGCGCCGTCGGCGAACGTGCACCAGGTCTTCGTGCCGTTCAGGAGCCATCCATCGCCGTCGCGCGTCGCCTTGCACGAAACGTTGGCGAGATCGGAACCCGCGTCGGGCTCTGAGAGCGCCGCGGCACCGAGGAATTCGCCGCGCGCCATCTTCGGCAGATACTCGCGGCGCTGGGCCTCCGAGAATCCACCGCCGAGCCCGTTGCCGCGCGCGATGATGCTCGCGACGCTCATCCACGCCCGCGCGAGTTCTTCCGTGATCAGCACATACTCGAACGCGCCGAGGCCAAGGCCGCCGTATTGCTCCGGGATGACGACACCGAAGTAGCCAAGCTCTGCAATCTTGTCGCGTAGCTCCATCGGAATGTCGCCTTGGTCGGGGTCGAGTTTGTTCGCGATAGGCAACACCTCGTTCATCGCGAAGTCGCGCGCTGTCTGCTGGATCATCCGCCGCTCGTCGGTCATGTAACTCACTTTTTTGTCTCCCTGCGGCGCGCGACAAGATTGGTGCGCTCGTAGCTGATCACCAGCTCGCCGCGCTGGTTGCGGCCCTCGGTGCGCCACGTGACGATGCCGAAGTTGCCGCGGCTTTGCGATTCGCGTTTCGATACCACGGTGCTGCGCGCGCTCAACGTGTCACCGGGGTACATCGGCTGATGAAACTTGAGACCGCTGATGCCGAGAAAGGGGCCTCCACCTTCGCTCAGATCCTCGACCGAGAGCCCGACTGCAGTGCACGCGATCAAGAGGGGATTGACTACAACATCGCGATGCCCGTGTGCGCGCGCATACTCGGCGTTGTAGTAGAGCGGGCAGTGCGTGAGCGTTGCAGTGGTGAACAACGAATTGTCGCCTGCGTTGAGCGTGCGTCCCCAGTGATGCTCGAACACCTGGCCCTCCTCAAAATCCTCGAAGGAGTGGCCCTTGGCCACGAGCTTGAACTCTGCAAAGTCTGGTGCTGCCATATGGCAAGCTCCTAGCAAAACTGTTAGAGAGCCGTCGAGATCGAGACGTTTTCAGCGAACTATACTCCGACCGCGCCGCAACTGCGTGCGCGCCACTCGATGAGGTAGAGAGCGATGAGCACAGCGGAAACGTCAGCTGAATTTGCCGCCACACGCGCGCTCGTGCGTGCCGTCCGGGGTACCACGTGGGACAAGACTCCGGAGGATGCGCGCGAAGTCGCGCGCCATTGCCTGCTCGATTTCATCGGATGCGCGGTCGCGGGTTCGCGCGAGCCGCTTAGCCGTATCCTGGTCGATGAGATCGTCCGCGGCGAAGGCTCGCACGAGGCGTCGTTAATTGGACGAAATGAGCGCGCTTCACGCCTCACTGCCGCACTCATCAATGGCGCCGCGGGCCACGCGCTCGATTTTGACGATACGCACATGGCGATGGGCGGGCATCCGTCGGTACCCGTCGTTCCTGCCGTGCTCGCGCTCGCAGAGACAATCGGTGCAAGCGGGCGCGGCGTCCTCGAAGCGCTCGTCGTAGGCGTCGAACTCGAATGCCGGCTTGGCGCGATGCTCGGCGGCAAGCACTACGCCATCGGATTTCATTCGACCGGGACCGTCGGAACTTTCGGCGCTGCGGCGGCGTGCGCGCACATGCTGGCTCTCGATGAAGACGGATGGCTGCGAGCGCTCGGTCTTGCGGGAACACAGGCGGCGGGCCTCAAGTCGGGGTTCGGCACGATGGCGAAGCCTCTCCATGCGGGCCGCGCCGCTTCGAACGGGCTTTTCAGCGCGCTTGCTGCGCACGGCGGATATTCATCGAACACGGCGATCATCGAGACTGCGCAGGGCTTCGCCGTGACGCATGCTGGCGCAATTCCGTCGCCAGCGACTCTGGAGCGCGAGGCGGGCAAGTTCCTGATTCGCGATACGCTCTTCAAGTATCACGCGTCTTGCTACCTCACCCACGCGCCGATCCAGGCCGCGCGTCAGATTCGCGATGAGCATCGGATCGATCCGAAAATGATTGACGAGATCGAATTGCGAGTCGCGCCCTCACTGCTCAGCGTCTGCAACATCCTGGAGCCGCGCACAGGCCTCGAAGGCAAGTTCAGTCTCCGCGCGACGACGGCGATGGCGCTGCTCGGCGACGACACGAGCGACCTCGCGACCTTCAGCGATACGAGAGTCACGGATCCAGCGGTTGTCTCATTGCGCAATCGGGTCAGGGTGACGCCAGTCGAGAAAGCCTCTCAGACCTGCGCGACCGTGATCGTCAGGTCCAACGGCAAAACTTTCGAAGCTGCGGCGGATTCGGGCGAGCCGGCGGCGAATCTTGCCGCGCAGCGCGAAAATCTCGTGCGCAAGTTCATGGCGCTTACGTCGACGTTACTCGGCCGCGGCCGCGCCGAAACGCTCGCGCAGGCGGCACTCGACGCAGATCGGATACCGAAGGCCTTCGAGCTGATTAGTCAAACCACAAACGCCGATCGAATCAGGATGATCGACACAACGACGTTCGGCGGCGAGCGAAACTGATGCGCCGATCGTTCCAGGCTGCGCTACTGACTTTTACGGTGTTGATGGCCTGCGCCGGCGCGCTTGCGGCCGATCAAGCGACTCAGCTTTGCAACACTCTGTCCACAGCTAACCCCGCGCGATTGCCGCGGGGATTTATTACCGCGTCGCCTGGTTCGGTCGCGCCCAACGCGAACGACCAGCAATCGGGCATGAGTTGTATTGCGAGCCTGCAACTTGGCGGCCAATCGTTTAGCAGTGAAATTCGGTACGCGGTTTTCCCAAGCGTGAAACAGGCAAAGGCGTACGGCGGTGTCTTCGACGCGGCACTCGGTGCGTCATTAATGCCGAGAATGTTCTTGCCCTACATGCCGAACGCGGATTGCGATCGCGATGCTGCTGGGCAAACTCAGGCCTGCGGAATCGCCAATGGCAACGTATTCGTTATCGCACTGTCGCGCGGACTTGTTATCGCGAACACTCACGAAGGTCAGGTTCTCCGGGGTATCGGCGCGGGGAACCTGCTGGAGTACGGGATAGAGCATCTGAATCAAGTTCGTACGCAACTCGGCATGGCAACGGCGTCATCAAAGGAAGCAGAGCCGTCGATGCCGACGCCCCCGGCCGCCCAATTGAGTGGTCCCAACCCGTGCGCAATGCTGACGAAGAGCGAGGCGGAGGCGACGATGCGCTCCCCGGTGATGGACGCGCGGCGCGATTCATTAAGCACCTGCCTCTATAGCTCGCAGATGATGCCGGGCAACGGTGTTTCGCTGGAACTGAACGATGGCGGCCGCTCGAAGTTCGATTTCGATCGCGGGCGCATGAGTGGCACGCGGATGGTGCCCAACACTGGTGACGCTGCATTCGAGTTCGCGTCCGCGGCGGGCTTTGTCCAACTCTACGTACTCAAAGGCAATACCTACTTCACGATCACACTGACTAATCAGCGTGACCCGAACATCTCCAACACGGCAATCCAACTCGCGCGTCAAATCGCAAATCAGGTCCCGAATTAGTAATGCTCAGGCGGCGCGGCCGGTACTCCGCCGCACCGGCATGAAGTCATTGACGACCGCAGCGCGGCCGAACTTTTCCGCCGAACGATCGATCGTGCCGGCCGGCGTGTAGTGCCAGACCATCGCAGCTCGAATTCCACTCGACACGTTGTCGAGCGAGCGATGCATGAGGTGGCTGTGAAAGACGAGCAGATCGCCCGGCTCCATCAGCACGGGTATCGACGCCGTCATATCGTGATCAACGATTTCGAGATAGCCGTAGTTCGCCTGCGGCCGCCGGTCGGGAACATGCGCATGGACCGCTTCACGATGCGATCCCGGCAGCACGTGAAGGCATCCGTTGTCGAGTGTCGCCCGCGTCACCGCGAGCCAGAGTCCGACCTGCGGCGTGTTGTTGAACGGAAAGTAGTAAGAGTCCTGATGCCACGGCTGTCCCATCGCGCCCTGGTTTTTGAAGATGAACTGGCTCAGGAAACAGTCGATGTTCGCGCCGAGGATGCCTTCGATAAGATCGAGAACGCTCGGCGCGGTGCAGAATTCGTTGAAGACGCCGTCGCGCTGCAGCCGAAAAATCTTCGAGACGCGGTCCTCAGGGTTGCGCGCGTCGGGATTCGGCTTGGCTTCCGCGGTGACGAGCGCGCGGCCGGAAGGATTGCCGCCGGCTGCCAGACGCGCAATCTCGATCGCCCGCGCGAGCATCGCGTCGCAGACTGCTTGCTGCGCGAATCGCTGCACGATGAAGAAGCCGCGCGTCTCCCAGCTCTCCTGTTGGGCCGGCGTCAGCATCGATGATCTTCTAGCCCGTGAGTCGGAACGCCGGCAAGCAGGCGCATTTATCGAGGCGCTCCTGCGATTGCGCATGAACGGCAACCGATCTAGGACGATAGCATGGCAGATGATCAATTCGACCCGGCTGGAATTGCGATCCGCCGCCGCGTGCTCGGCAAGAATCATGTGAAGCGCGCGATTGACGCGGCGACGGACTTCGACCTCGAATTCCAGCAATTCATCACGCGCTATGCGTGGGGCGCGATATGGACGCGGCCGGGACTCGAGCCGCGGACGCGAAGCCTGCTGACGATCGCGATGCTCGCGACTCTAGGCCGCGAAGATGAACTGCGCGCGCACATCCGCGCGACCGCAAACACCGGCGCGACGCCCGCCGAAGTGAAGGAGGTGCTGCTCCAGGTAGCGGTCTATGCCGGAGTGCCCGCGGCCAATGCCGCGTTCCGAATCGCGAAAGCTACGTTCGAAGAAATCGCGAGGAGCGCGGAGCGATGAAAACTCTTGCTCCTTACCGGCGCACGGCCGCCGCTGTTCATCCGCCGCGGCTCTATTCCGAATACAAGAGCAGCGTCAAGCGAGCGCCGAGCCACGCGCTCGTGCGCGTCGAACAGACGCTCTCTGAAATCACGGGGCCCAGCCGTGGCCGCGAAGCGTTGCGTGATGGCGACGCCGATCTCACACACGCGAACGGCGGCGAGGCCCTCGGCGAGCGGATCATCGTGACGGGACGCG
>JASHQJ010000062.1 GCA_030037595.1 Candidatus Binataceae bacterium | reverse complement strand
CCATTGCGTTGAATATCCCCACACTATTGGGGTCATTCAAAAAAATAGACGGCCGATTATTTCGTAAAATTCAGGAAACCGAAAGCCAATCCCTACGAGTACTGCGATTATCGGGAGGCCTTCGTAAGCCTTTTGGCGAGTTCCTCGCTCGGAACGTCCTCTTTATGCGTCCCAATCTGCCATACGTTGCCTTCGGGATCTCTGATCGTCGCGCGCCGATCGCCATAGTGCAGATCTTCGGGCGCCTCTAGCGACGTCGCCCCCGCCGCGAGTGCTCGCGCATAAACCGCGTCGCAATCGTCGATGTAGAGGTAAAGATATGCCGGCGCCGTCGGCGCAAAGCCCGTCATGCCACTCACCATGACGATCGAATCGCCAATCTTCATCTGCGAGGGCCGCTTGGATTCGTAGTCTCCGGTAGCGTCGAACGCCGCTTTCAGGAATTCGACGAGCTGTCTCGGGTTGTGCACCACGAGCCGGGGCGTAATGCTGTGCCATCCGTAGGGAATCGCCTTGACGGCGCCAACGATGGCCGCGCACGCGGCCGCAGCCGCCCTTGCCAACGGAGCCATGTTCGATAGCTCGGACAGTCCGGACGTAAGCATCATGACGCTCGCAACCGCTTGAACGGTGCTGAGCTTACATCCTATTAGCACCGATTCCTGGCGATGTCCCTATAAGGACAGTTGTTCAGCCGAGCGCCGAACTCCGGTCAAGGATATAGCCGGCGCTGGTGACGCCAGAATTGCGACATATTTACTTCGGCCGGCGGGGATATCGTGAACGCAGCGTTTTCGTCCGCCTTCGGGCGCCTGTCGGCTTTTGATGCGCGGCGAATGCTACGGCCAGAGCGGCAGGCTTCGGAGGAGCAGCTTCGTTGGTCGCGTCCACCAATTCATCGGTAAGATGATCGAGGCGCGCAAATTCGGAAAGAATGATCTTTATCAATTTGCGTCGTCGGCTGATGCCCTGATCAAGCAGCTGAGCGGCAAGACCGATCGAAGTGAGCGGCGTCCGAAGCTCACGTGAAAGTGTGGCGATCAGATCAATCCGTGCACGATCCTGATCTCGATAGGTCGTAACGTCCTGCAAAATCACGAGCGTCGCAGATCCGAATACTTCCGTGCTAAGCGGAATCGAGCTCAAGACGAAGGTGTGTTCGTGGCCGAGTAGATGAACCTTTGCTTCGGTGCGCGTCGGCATTCTACCGGGGGACTTCCTAAGTGTCTCGCGAAGCGGAAAGAAGTCCGGACCCGCATCGGGTAGCGTCTCAAAGGTTCTGCCCGTCGCCTCCTCTTCACCCACCCCGATTGCTCTCGCGGCGGCCTCGTTGATGAGGACAATCCGTCCTTCAGCATCAACCAGTATTAGCCCATCGCCAAATTCGCCCACACTGATCCGCCATCGATTCGGAATACTATGTGTTAAGAGCTCCACCGCTCTCCAACCTCAGAGCGCAAGTATTTTTCTCAATCATCCGGCTTCCACTGGCTCACCGTTCAGCAGGCGAGCCAGTGGAAGTTCCTTCGCCTCTGCTATTGCTCAGGCCAGCTCCGGCTCTGGCGGCGCAGTTTTGCGCTCGCCTTCGTCAGTCAGTCCGAGTTGCTTGTGAAGCACATACACGAGCGTCGGGTGGAACACTCGAGTAAGCAGTGCGATCGACACCGCACCACCGATGACCACGATCGCCAAGGGCCGCTGGGTCTGCGCGCCGATTCGGGTGGACAGCGCCGCAGGGAGGAGGCCGAGTCCGTCAACCAACGCTGTCATCATCAGCGCGCGGAATCTCCGATCGGCGCCCATAACGATCGAATCCAGGACGGTATAGCCTTCTTCCCAAAGTTGATGGATGTAGAAGTTCAGCAGGATGCCGTCCATGATTGCGATCGCGAAAATCGAGATGAATCCTACTGCCGCGGAAATACTGAACGGCGTACCTGTGATCACCAGGGCCAGCACGCCGCCCAAGCAGGCTAGCGGAACCTGCGCCATCAAGATCATCGTGTTAACCAGGGACAGAGTTGCTGCGTACAGCACTGCCATGATCATCAGCAATGCCAGCGGAATTACGATGGCAAGGCGCCTATTGGCCGCCTGCATCTCGCTGTACTCTCCCACCCAGTCGAGATGTACGCCCTCGGGCAGCTTAATTTGTTTGGCGACAGTTTGCTTGGCCTCCTCGATCGTGGTTTGCATATCGCGGCCGCGGACGCTGAAGCGAATCGGAACGTAGCGCTCGAGATGCTCACGATAGATGAACGAAGCGCCCGTCGCGGTTTTGATCGTAGCTACCTGCGACAGCGGCACGTATCCGGTGCCGGACGGCAACGCAACGCGAATCTGGCGTATGGCGTTAAGGCTTTGCCGGTACTTAGGCAGCCACCGCACAACCAGGTTGAATGCGCGGTCCCCTTGCAAGACCTGGGTAATTGCTTGACCACCGATTGCGGCCTGAACCACTCCGTTTACGTCGCCTACGTTGAGTCCGTAGCGTGAGCACTCTTTGCGATTAGGCGTAATGAGAAGATTCGGCTGTCCCATCGAGCGATAGACGGCGAGGTCGGCCATGCCTGGAACTGTGCTGACGACCTCGTTAATCTCGTTTGCAACACGTTCATCGGTCGGGAGGTCTGGCCCATAGACCTTGATCGCATTGACTCCCTTAACACCCGAAAGTGCTTCTTCAACATTGTCTTCAATGTTCTGCGAATATCCGAAACTTACCTCCGGATATTTTCTCCGAAGCTTTTCGTCAATCGCGGAGACCAATTTGTCCTTGGCAAGGCCCTTGGGCCACTGAGACTCAGGCTTCAGATCAACGAAGAACTCGATGTTGAAGAAGCCAGTTGTATCCGAACCGTCATCGGGGCGACCCACCTGGGATACGACGGTGTTTACTTCCGGGAATGACTTGAAAATAGTACGGCCCCCGCTGGCCACATCATCCGCGTATTCTAGTGAAGTTGTTAGTGGCAAAGTTGCCCGGGCCCAGATGTTTCCCTCCTCCAGCTTGGGTAAGAACTCGCCGCCCAAACGCGAAAATTGTGAAAGCCCGACAATCAAGATCAGCGCGATCACTGCCAACGTCAGCCGGGGAAACTGCAGAATCCGAACGAACAGCTTGTGATAGAAATGATGGAACGACTCCCAGACGATGTTGTGCGTTTCTTTCATCCCCTTGCGGAGCAAAAATGAACTCAGCACCGGAGTCAGGGTGACGGCCAGCAGAATCGCAACCGTCAACGCGAAGGAGTAGGTGTGCGACATCGGAGAAAAGATCACGCCCTCGACGCCCTTCATCGTGAACAGCGGCAGAAATGCAATCAGAAAAATCAGCGTGGAATAGAACATCGGGCCGCCGACTTCCGTCGAAGCACGCTTGATGCAGTGCAGCGTGCTTTCGCTATCGCCCGCATCGGTCGTTAGGTGCCGGTAAATGTTCTCGATCACGATGATCGTAGAGTCGATGATGATTCCAAAGTCCACCGCTCCGAGCGAGAGCAGGTTGGCGGGAGTTCCAGTCAGGTAAAGAAGAATGAAGGCGCCGAACATCGCCAGCGGAATGTTGATCGCCGCGATGATCGCGGTGCGCAGATTGCCGAGAAAAAACAACAGGACGAGAAAGACCAGCAGCATTCCGAGCGACAGGTTCTCGAAGACGGTGTGAAGCGTCGTATCGACCAGCCCAGTCCGATCGTAGTACGGCACGACCTTGAAGCCTTTCGGCAACATACCAGAGGTGTTTAGCTGGTCTGCCTTCGCCTCGACTGCCTTCACCGTTTTCAGCGTGTCGCCGTACTTGCGCATCAAAACGATGCCCTCAACGACCTCGGGCTGATCATTCATGCCCACGATGCCGAGACGGGGAGCGTACCCAATGTCAACCTTAGCGATGTCCTGGACGCGAATGGGCGTCGAATTAGTAGTGTTGAGCGTGATGTCCTTGATGTCGTCGAGTGTCTGAATGAACCCCAGCCCCCGAACGTCGTATGCCTGATCGCCAACTTTAAGATAATTGCCGCCCACATTGATGTTCGCATTGGCGATTGCCGCTGAAAGCGCCGGCAGGGACATCTGGTAGTGGGTTAATTGCTCATTGTCGACATCGACATGGTATTCCTTGGTCAAACCGCCAAAACCGGCAACATCTTCAACACCGGGCACTGTTTTGAATTGCTTCTCAAGCACCCAGTCTTCGATCTCTTTCTCTTGGATAAGATCATGATTTGGGCTCTGCACTGTATAGCGATAGATTTCGCCTATAGGGTTGTCCGGATTGAGACTTGGCCCTATTCCGGGCGGCAGAGGTAGGCTGATCAGTGTTAGACGATTCAGCGTTTCCACGCGGTCCCAGTAATAATCGCTATCCCAACTGAAATAGAGCTTTACGTCTGAAAGACCATATAGCGATATAGTCCGGATCGCCTCGAGATTGCGCATCCCCGCGAGGCCCCATTCGAGAGGAACGGTGGCGAGTTTTTCGACCTCCTCGGCGCTATATCCGAATGGCTGGGTGGTTAGCTCGATTCGCGGTTGCACCGGGTCGGGATAGGCTTCGATGTCGAGCTCGAAGAAGGCATACACTCCGGCGATCACAAGAAGTAACGCCATGCCCAGGACTAAAACTCGCTGTCCCAGGGCGAAATCCATCAAGACTCTTATCATGCGCGATCCCTCACTGTTCGCTGCTCACACATTCGATCGATTGCGCTCTCGTCGATCACCTTATTTAGTAGCTCTCGCCCTTTGCCTCGTGCCACAAAGCGTTGAGCTTGAGCGAGTTCGCCATAACGTTGTCGCCAGCGCTGAGACCGGAAACTATTCGCGCATAACCCTGATCGTTCCAGGAGCCAATCGCGACTTCGCGCCTTTCGAACTGATTGGGCGCCGTCTTTATGAACGCGTAATATGCGTCGTCATCGAAGACCACGGCTTCCTGAGGCACGACCAGCGCGCTTCCCGGCCGAGTTACGATTCGGACTCGCGCCAGCATCTGCGGCTTCAGCTTCTCGTCCGGATTTTCCACTTCGCAGCGAAGCGATAGAACATGCGCGTTAGGATCGACGGCCGGGCTGATCTTGTCGACTACGCCTTTGAAGACTTGATCCGGGTATGAGACCGTAACTGCTTCCAGGCTCTGACCGACGCGGACCCGCGAATAATCCACTTCATAGATGTCGGCGGTAATCCATACGCGTTGGAGTGTCGCAAGGGCAAAGAGCTGATCGCCCGGATTGACCTGCGCGCCGCGCAACGCCAGCTTGGTCACCACGATTCCCGTGATCGGAGCGCGCATCCATCGCGAGGGTGTAGCCTCTCTAATGTTCGCTATGTCCTCATTCGACAGCCCTAGCAGCAGGAGCTTGCGAATAGCGGCTTCTTTCAGGTCGCCCGACGAGTTCGAAATCTCGTGAGTCAAGCCGTAGGCGTCGTCAGCCGGTCCGCGCGCCGAAGCTCGTTTTACGCCAGACACCGCTTCCAAATATTCGGCTTCCGCGGTCATGAAGTCAGGACTATACAGCGAAAGGATGTTTTCGCTCCGATGCACCGTGTCCCATTGAGAGACCCGAATATCTTCCAGCCTGCCACTGACTCTTGAGATGATCGTGGAGACCAGGCGATCGTCAAAGGTGACCTGACCTGTCGTCTCGAGAACACCGGGCAGTGCCACTTCCTTCACCTGGATCTCAGAGAGGCCACTAACGTCAGAATCGGAAAGCGTAAGAGACGGCTGCCCATGTTCTTGTGTAAGCTGAGGGGCTCCCGTCTGTTCCACGATTTGCGGAACACCGGCCGCAGTTCCAACTGACTCCGCGTAGCGCACTACGACCGCGAGACCAGCGAGAACAACTATAGAAACGATTAAGATGCGTTTCATTTTGGCAAAGGCGCTCCTATCGCCTGTTCCAAGGACACCACGCCGGCGAGGAACAGATTGGCGTTCTGGATATAACTGGCACGCGTGCTGTAACTCGCCTGCAGCGCCGCCGACAAAGTAAGAAAGTCGACCTGCCCCGCCTGGTAGGCCACCAGCGAGACCTTGAAGTCCTGCCGCGCCAGTGGAATCAGC
>JASHQJ010000061.1 GCA_030037595.1 Candidatus Binataceae bacterium | reverse complement strand
GGGCGGGCATGGAGTTTATCGTAGTACTTGATGGCGACGCGGTCGTGCTCCGGCCCGCGAAGCCATTCAAGCCGAGTTCCCTCGACGAGGTCATTGGCTGCCTACGTTACCAAGGAAAGGCTAAGACACTGGAGGAAATGGACGCCGCCATCACGGCGGAGGTCAAGGCGCGGCGTGCTCGCGGTCGATACTAACGTCGTCGTCCGTCTGCTGACCGAGGATGATCGCGCTCAAAGTGCGCGCGCTCGCGCGATCTTCGAACGCGAGACGGTTCTGCTCTCGAAGACCGTCCTCCTCGAATCGGAATGGGTGCTACGCAGTCTTTACGGGTTCGCTCGGGGCCGCGTCGCTGAGGCGCTCTCGCGGCTTATCGCGCTGCCCAACGTTGTGTGCGAGAGCGCCGGCGAAGTTGCCGACGCGATAGCATTGGCGCGGTCGGGGCTCGATTTCGCCGACGCGTTGCATTTGCTGTCTGCGCGGCCGGCTGGGCGCTTTGCGACATTCGAGCGCAAATTGGCAAGGGCGGCAGATAGAATCGCGGACCTTAAAATCGAGCCAGCGTGAAAACTAGTCGACGCGGCGGAGGTCGGCGAGAAATTCCTGCGGCCCGATGTATCCGACCTTGCGCTGCGAAACCTTGCCGTTCGAGTCGATGAGCAGCGTCGTCGGCACGCCCTGGATATCGAACTGATGGGTCAGCTCGTCGTTGACCTTGTCCTCCGCAGTCAGATTGGCCTTGAGCCTCACGAACCGCGATGCTTCATGCACCACGCCCGGGTCGATAAAGGTCGAGCGCTCCATCTCGCGGCACGGGATGCACCAGTCGGCGCTGAAATCGATTAGTACCGGCTTGCGCGCTTCTGCAGCCGACGCCAGCACCTCGGAGCTATACGGCTCGAAGTGGAGCGCTGGACGAGCCGGCCGTGCAATGAGCATCCAGATGAGCGCTGCCACCGCAATCACGCCGAGCGCGGAACGAATCACGAGGAACGGCCGCCAGTAGCGCCCCGCGCGCGTGATAAAGCCGAGATAGATTCCCACGCCTGCGGCGTAGAACGGCAGGATCCGCGTCATCAGATGGTTCGGCGAGACGGGATCGAGAAAGTAGAGTGCGAGTCCGATCAGCACGAAACCGAACAATTGCTCGATCCACGCGAGCCACTCGCCCGAACGCGGCAGCCGCCGGATACTGCCGGCAGCCATCGCGAGCGCGATATACGGAAGGCCGAGCCCGATCGCCAAGGTGAAGAAGAGCGCAAAGCCGAAGAACGGACTCGCACTCCGCTCGACCATCAGCAGCAGGCCGAGCACGATCGGCCCAATACACGGCGCCGCGATCACGCCCATGCCGAGACCCATCAGCATCGAGCCGGCGTAACCCGGCCGGGCCGCTCCCGCACGCTGCATCAGCCACTGTGGCGGCTGAATCGTGAAGAGCCCGAAACTTGAGCCCGCCAGCAGCACGAGCACGGCGGCGATCGACGATAAAACCCAGGGATTTTGCAGCGCCGCGCCGAACAGACCGCCCGACATCGCCACCGCGACTCCAACTGACGAGAACATCAGCGCGATCCCGAGCACATAGAGAACCGCGAGAACCACGATACGACGCGGACCGCCACCCTGGTTGCCGAAATACGCGACCGTCACTCCGATCAGCGGATAGACACACGGCGTCAGGTTGAGCGCGAGCCCGCCAAGCAGCACGGCGAGAAAGCCGAGAAACATCCCGTGATTCAGGAAGACTCGTTCGATCGTGCCCGGATCGGATCCGCTTCCACCCGCGATTGCGCTCGCCGCCACACTGCCCGCAACACCTGCAGTCTGCTTAGGACTGATATCGATCGTCTTGGTGACCGACGCAGGACGCAGGCATTCGGTGTTGTTGCATCCCTGGTAGTCGATCGTGATGGTGATCTTGTCGCCAGGCTTCGCGGTAAAGTCTCTCGCTGCCTTGAGCGGCGCCGCGAAACTCAACTTGCCGCTGTAAACCGAGAGCTTATCGCTCGGCGCAAACTCGAGCGTGATCGTTTCCTGCGGCGGGTACTTGACGGCGCCGATCGTGAGCCCGACCGGGCCGTCCACGGTCATCTTGGTCGGGATGTAATCATCGCTAAACGGCTTAGCCGAATTGATGTGCCAGCCATCGACCACTTGGGCATCGACGTTGAGCGTACTGGCGCCGCCGGCGCTCAGGGCCGGCGAGATCTTCGCGGCAGTGATTTTGACCAGCTCGTTGGGCTTGGGCGTCTGCGCGATCGCAACAGTGGCGAGACCAAGGCATAAGACGATCGCGAGCGCGATATGAAAGACCAGGAATCGACGACGGTTCATCTTCGGATCAAACAATCTCGAGCCGCTGCCGGTTTCAACGCATCTCAATTTCTGTTTGATCGTCTCGCTGATCAGCCGCCGGCCGCGGCGGGCGTCGTCGCCGTGCCGCTCGAGAGCGGCACCGAGCCGACGATCTCAAGCCCATAGCCGGGCAGATTGGCAAGGCGCGGCGCCACGTCCGACATGATGATCATCTTGCGCACGCCGACCTGGCGCAGAATCTGCGCGCCGATTCCGTAGTCGCGGAAGTCGGCCTCGGGCTGGCTGAAGCGCGTGCTGGCGCGGCGAATGTGCTGCTCGGAATCCAGCTCGTTCGCGATCGCGTTGGACTCGCGCTTGACATAAAGCAGCACACCGCTGCCGGCGCTCGCGATCCGCTCCATCGCGGCGCGCAGCAGACTTCGCGTGTTGCGGCCCGCATAGCCGAAGACGTCGCCGGGCAGGTACTCGCGATGCGCGCGCACGAGGACCGGGGTTCCCGGATCGACGTTGCCCATCACCAGCACCAGGTGCTCGGTGTAGTCCACGAGGTTGCGGAAAACGATCGCCTTGAACTCGCCGTATACCGTCGGCAGCTTCGCTTCGGCGATCTTCTGCACCATCGTTTCGGTGCGCAGGCGATACTCGATTATATCGGCGACGGTGACAATCTTGAGGCCGTGAACGCGCGCGAATTCGACCAGGTCGTCGCGGCGCGCCATCGTACCGTCGTCTTTAAGGATTTCGCAGATCACACCCGCGGGCTTGAGCCCCGCAAGACGCGCGAGATCGACCGCGCCCTCAGTCTGGCCGGTGCGGACCAGCACGCCGCCGTCGCGCGCGCGGAGCGGATAGACATAGCCGGGCGAGATGAACTCGTGGCCGCTCGCGTCCTCGCGCACCGCGTGGAGAATCGTGATCGCGCGATCTTGGGCAGAGATTCCCGAGCCGCGGCATCGGCGAGCCGTTATCGACGCGGTAAACGCAGTGCCCAGTGGCGCCTGGTTATCGCCCACCATCATGTTGAGCCCGAGCCGATCGATCCGGTCGCCGCTCATTGGCAGGCAGATAAGGCCGCGCGCGAACTTGGCCATGAAGTTGATCGCCTCGGGCGTGACCTTTTCAGCCGCCATCGAGAGATCGCCTTCGTTTTCGCGCTGCTCGTCGTCCATCAGGATGATCATGTGGCCGCGGCGGGTTTCTTCGAGGGCCTCCTCGACGGAGATGAAGGGGGCGCGTGCTCTTTTGCGTGGATTTATTTCGCCGAACATAGCTTCAAATCCGCTGCCACCTGGGCTCGCGGTCCGATGGTTAATCTAGGCGCATTTTAGCTCCTCTGCCATCCGCCAGTGAAACGGTATCGAGCGCTCGATTCATTCCATAAACCAGCGCCGATGCTATGTTCGGCGTGTGGCGGTCGAAGTTCGAAAAGCGGTGCTGCTCGCGGCGGGACGCGGCACCCGGCTCGGCGAATTGACGGCGAAAATTCCGAAGCCCCTGCTCGAGGTCGCGGGCGCTCCGATAATCGCGCATATCGTTCACGTGCTCGAACGCGCGGGAATCCGCGAGTTCGGAATCGTCGTCGGCTACCTCGGCGAGATGGTAGAGAATTGGGCCCGCGCGCACGTCGCTTCGAATCCGCACATCGTGATCACGCCTATTCGACAGACGGAGCTCAACGGCACTGGCGGTGCGATGCTCGCGGCGGAATCGTTCCTCGCCGGCGAGGAGCGCTTCGTTTTCGGATGGGGCGATATCCTGATGGACCGCGCCAACTATCCGCGCTTCGTCGAGCATGCGCGCCACGATGAATTCGATCTGCTGCTCGCCGCAAATCGCCTGAAGGATCCGTTTCGAGGCGCGGCCGTGTACATCGCGCCTGACCTTCGCGTCGAACGTCTCGACGAGAAGCCTGCCGAGGGCACCGCCAAAACGGAATGGAACAACGCGGGACTCTTTGCGGCGGACCAGCGCTTGTTCGCGTACCTGAAGCGGCTCGAGCGCTCGGAGCGCGGCGAGTACGAGCTGCCGCAGGCGATTTCGCGGATGATCGCGGGCGGCCTTGTCGTGCGTGCGGTCGAGATGCGCGGCTTCTGGAGCGATATCGGCACGCCAGCCGATGTCGAGGCGGCGCGCGCGCTCTTCAAGCCGATGAGGACGCGGTGACCAACGGCAACGCCTGGGATGCCGATGAACTCGTGCGTGCCGCGCGGCTCGCACGCGACCTTCGCGCGCAGGTCGGCGCCGACGCTCGCATCTTCGCGGCGCGGGCGCCCGGTCGCGTCAACCTGATTGGCGAGCACACCGACTACAGCAGTCTGCCGGTTCTGCCCGTTGCGATCGATCGCGCGACGATCATTGTCGCGGCAGCGAATATGAGCGGTGAACTGTTCGTTCGCAACGCCGATCCGGCCTGGCCGGCACGCACCTTTCGCATCGAGCGGCACATTCCGCCTTTCGAAACCGGCGACTGGGCCAACTACGTGAAGGCCGCGGTGCAGGGCCTGATCGATCATTTCGCGGCTCGCGGGGCGAGCGTCTCGCAGTTTCGCGGCGGCGCGGCGATCGTCGATGGCCGCGTGCCCGTTGCCGCGGGTCTGTCGTCGTCAGCCGCGCTCACAATCGCAGCCGCGCTCTCGTTCATGGCGCTCAATTCGCTCACGCTGCCGCCGCTCGAAGCCGCCCAGATGGCGGCGCGGAGCGAATGGTACGTCGGCACGCGGGCGGGCGGGATGGATCAGGCGGCGTCGCTCCTCGGCCGGCGCGATCATGCGCTCTTCATCGAATTCGACCCGCTCCGCGTGCGGCCGGTGAAGATGCCGCCGGAGGCGGCGATCGTCGTAGCCGACAGCCTCGAAGTCGCCGACAAATCGGGGCGCGTGCGTAGCGAATACAATCGCCGCGTCGTCGAGTGCTCGCTCGCGGCACGAATCCTCGGGCACGCGCTCGGCTTCGACAATGCGCGCATTCTCGGCGATATCGTGCGGAGCGCGGGGCGGATCGATGCAGCGTCGCTCGAGCGAACGCTGGCGGAGAACTCTCCCGCCGAATTGGCGACGGACCTTAACGACGCGGCGCGCATCCTCGGCGGTGACCGCGAAACGCTCGCTCGCGACCTGCTCGGCGAGGGGCCCCATCGCATCATCCTCGATGCGCGCCCGCTCAAGGTCCCTGCTCGCGCGCGCCACGTGCTGGGCGAGAGCGAGCGCGTGCTGAGAGCGGTGGACGCGCTCGAAGCGGGGCGGCTCGATGAGTTGGGATTACTGATGAACGCTTCGCACGCGAGCCTCGCCACCGACTTTGAGTGCAGCACCGCGCGGCTCGACGCTCTCGTCGAGGCGGCGCGCCGTGGCGGCGCGCTCGGCGCCCGGCTCACCGGCGCGGGTTTCGGCGGCTCGATCGTCGCGCTCTGCCGCGCCGACGATGCCGCTCGCGTAATTGCGCAGATCGATCGCGACTACTACGCGAAGTTGGATCGACAGACTCAACACGCCCGCGCGGTTCTGCATGCCGGGCCCGGCGCCGACGTGATTGAGCTTGCCGCCGCCTAAGATCGGACAAATCGTGCTGAGTGAGGAGCGAGCACGATTTCTCCAGGCGCGGGCGATTCGTTGCCGGCGATATCCGTGAGCGCAGCGCCTGCGCGATCCAAACCCAACTCCGCAAGACTAACGCGCGCAGCGTCGTCGCCGCGATTCAAGAGCATCGCGCTCTTTCCCTGCAACATGCCGCGGACATTCCCCGACGACATCAGATCGAGCGGCAGCACGGCGTTGAGCGCCGCGTCGGCGTCCGCACGCGCGCCGACTTTAGCGACCGCTCGATAGAGCGCCGCCGCTTCCTCATCAACGAGCGCCATGTCGTCCGATATCAGGAGCATCCCGCCGCTCGCCGCGATCGTCGCAGCGAGTGCGCGGCGTTCATCGGCGGTGAGCTGCGTTTCGCGCGCACGCAGCATCAGGCAATCGGGATCATTGAGCCAGAGCCGCCGATGCATGTAGCTCCGCGCGACGATCGCGTCGAGCGCGTGCACTGTGGAAGGATCGCTTGCCGACGAACCCCAGTAGGGTGCGACGTCGGGGCCGATTCGCATGCCGTCAACCACGCCAATCGCCGGGCCGAGTGGGCATCCGCATCCGAGGATGAACACCTCGTCGCCTGCTCCCGCGCGAATCGCTTCGAGGCCGCACCGAAGCATCTCGGCGCGCGTGATGTTCGCGTTGTGGCGCTGGCCTTCGGCGGCGCCCGCAAAAAGAAAGTCGAGTTTCAGGTACGCGTAGCCGAATTCATGCACCAAG
>JASHQJ010000060.1 GCA_030037595.1 Candidatus Binataceae bacterium | reverse complement strand
AACGGCAACCCTTACTCTTGAGCACCCGCCGCCAGTGTCGATCGATCGCGGATCGCGGCGACTAATGCCTGGCGCTAGATTGAGGTACATATTGTCACAGCGTGCGGTATCGAGCTGGCGGAGTTCTTCGACAGCCGCCCGAGGCTCGCGGTCGACGGTTCGTTTCGCGTTACCTTGTTCGCTGGCGAAGGACGTCGCCAGAGGACGCCGCCGCGGACCCGGGATCGTCAGACGGCTCGTTGCCTCTGAGCCGCCAAAATTGTAAGCGATACACAAGCGTCGGGAGAATCCGAAGTATAACTCCCGCCGCGCTTTGCGACCACTTCGGGTCGCGGCAGAAATCCGGAGCATTCAGCCTATGGCACTCTACCTGATCGAACGAAATTTCGCCGAGCAACTGAACGTAACGCCGGACGCGGCGGCGGCGGTGAAGCAGGTCAATGCCGAAGCAGGCATCCAATGGCTGTTATCCTTCCTGAGCGCCGACAAGAAGAAGACCTACTGCCTCTACGAGGCGCCTAATCCCGACGCGATTCGCGAGGCGGCGCGCAAGCTCGGATTGCCGGCCGATGTTATCGTCGAACTCGGCGAGCAGAAGCTCGATCCGGGCGCGCCCGGATTGACGAGCCCCACGCGCCCGGGGTGACCTTCAGCTCAGATGCGGTCTGGTTCTTTCTAGCGCGGCTCTTACTCGCTCCTTGAGCGCGCCCATGCCGAATTCTTGCGCGGTCGTGAAAGCTGCGTGAAGCAGTTCTAACGCCCGCTCGCGATCGTCGGATCGATCACGCAGCAAAAGCATCCCGGCGTATTGATATTGGGTGTGTGCGATCCAGGGTAGCGCTTCCATCCGCGTGTTCATTGCAAGCGCGTCCTCGAAGTGCCGTTCAGCGTCATTCCATTGCTCGAGCATCGCGGCGAGCGCGCCGAGGTAGCGCGAGAGGGCGCCGTAACACGCTGTCGCGTTGCCGACCACGACGTTGCGCCCGTCGAACGGCGCCAGCAGATCGTATAGCTGCACACCGCGCCTACGATCAGCGAGGAAGACGCAAACATCGGCGAGATACGTCATCGACCCCATCCAAAGGGCGTCGCGCGGCAGGTCCGCGAAGTCGTGCTGCGCGAGGACCTCGAACTGTTCGCGCGCTTCCGCCTCAAGCCCCAGTTCCGCATAAATCAATGCGAGGCCAGGCCGCCATGCCGCCGCGGCGCCGTGTTGCTGAATGAAGTAGCGCACCACCGGCGCGAGTTCCTTGAGCCGGCCCTGTTCGCGTCGAAGGGTAAACATCTGCAGCGCGAAGATGCCTGAAGTGTTCTGAGTCTGAAGGGGTTGACCAAGTTCGGACGCCTCGTTCGCGAGGCGTTCGCTGCCGGCGAAATCGCCACGCATCAGCGCGCGCATCGCGCTATACGCTCGCGCGGTGCTGATCTCGAATGGCTCCTGCAATCTCTCCGCGTACCTGATCCACTCATCAAGTGCGTCATCGAAGGCGCGCATTTCGCCGAGCTCGAGATGGCACGAGAAAAGCGACCAACCGGCCATTCCGAAAACGAAGTCGTGATGGGCGCCCTTGTTCTCGCTCGCGCGCCAGAGGCGCATCAGTTCGCTCGCGTAGGCGAGACGCTGGTCGGTGGTCTCGGGCCCCTGAAACGCGAGAAGCGCTCCTTCCAATGCCTCGGACAGCAGTTCAGGATCACCAAAGCTCCGCGCCAACGCGACAGCTTCGCGTGCCGTCTCCTTTGACTCCTTACCCTGGCCGGTTGCGGCAAGCGCCCTGCCGAGCGCGGATAGCGTCTTAATCCTGAGCGCTTGATCGCCGGCCGGTGCGAATCGCAGCGCATCTTCCAGGAAGTCCACGGCTGGAACGGCGTCGACACCATACCAGCTCGCCATGCGGGCAAGCTCGCGCGCAGAGCGGACCAGGAGTTCCGTGGAGTGAAGGAGTTGCGCGACCCTGGCGGCGCGGATGAAAGTGGCCTGGGCCTCGAGGTGTTCACCCAGATTTCGCTGCGCCTCGGCGAGCGCGAAGAGCAGCGCGTATTGCCTCTGATGGTCCTCGCGTTGCTGATGTCGATCGGTTTCCTGCATCAGCTTTTCGAGTAGTCCGAGTCCGTGCTTCACGTATGTGATTGCTTCAGGATTGGAACCGCGCTGCACGGCACGTTCAGCGGCGTTTTGCCAATGCGGGATCGCTTCGTTGGCGAGGTCCGCCTCACTGAAGTGATGCGCGATCAGCTCGGGCTGAGTTTCGGCGATGGCGGGAAAACGCGATTCGAGCGCGCGTCCAATCCTTTCATGCAGCACCTTGCGCCGTTCCTGCAGGGCAGAGCCGTACGCCACCTGCTGCGAAAGCGCGTGCTTGAAGACATACGCGATGTCGGTCAAGGCTGGCTGCTCGTAGATGAACTCGGCAGCCTGCAGATTCGCGAGCATCCGGAGCAGCTCGTCGTCGGATTTTCCGGTAGTCTCGCGCACCAGCTCGAGCGAAAATTCCTTGCCGATTACCGCCAGCGTGTTGAGCAGGTCTTTTTCTTCGGCCGGCAGCCGGTCGATGCGCGAAGCGAGCACGGCCTGCACCGTGGCAGGAATCTCGATCGAGTTCAGCGACCGCGCCAGCTTGACCGCGCCGTTGCGCAGCAGCGCGCCCTCCTCGAACAACGCCTGCACGATCTCTTCCATGAAGAACGGGTTGCCCTCGGTCTTCTCGACGATTACGCGCTTGAGCGCGGCCAGGTCGCGACCCTCGCCGAGCAACGAATTGAGCAACTCCGCGGCGCTTTCGGCGCCGAGCGGATCGAGACGAAGCTGCGTGTAGAAGGTCTTGTTGCCCCAGCTATGGGTGTACTCGGGCCGATAGTTGACCAGGACCAAGACCCGCGCCGTGCCGATCGATTCGACCAGCAGGTTGAGCAGCGCCTGCGAGCCCTCGTCGACCCAGTGCAGATCCTCGAAGACGATAATCAGCGGCTGGTTGAGGCTTTCGCGCAAAAGCAAGCGTTTAATCGCGTCCAGGGTGCGGCGTCTTTTGGTATCAGGACTCATCTGGACCAGCGGATCCTGATCCTCGGTTACTTCGAGCAAGGTGAAAAAGTAGGGCAAGGTGTCTTCCAGCGCGCGATCGACCATCAGCACCTTGCCGGCGATTTTCTCGCGCCGCCGGCGCACGTCGTCATCGCTGCCGATCCGAAAATAATTGCGCAGCAATTCGACCAGCGGCAGATACGCCGAGCCCTTGCCGTGCGCAGTTGAGAACGTCTCAAGGAGCAGAGACTCGCTATGTCCAAGAGCCTGGAACTCGTAGAACAACCGCGATTTGCCGAGCCCCGGCTCTGCCACCACGGCAAGCACTTGTCCACGCCCGGCGTGGGCCGACGCCAGCGCCCGCCTCATCTGCTCGAGCTCCGCACCACGCCCGACGAATCGCGAGAGTCCGCGCCGCGCGGCGGCCTGCAGGCGTGTTCGCAGCGGGCCCAGTCCAGTAGCCTCGAAAACCTTGACCGGTTCGCTGACGCCTTTTACCTGCGTCGGCCCGAGCGACTTGAAGGTGAAGAATCCCTCGCACAACTTCCTGGTGCTCTCGCCGACTGCGACCGATCCGGTCGGCGCCAGCACCTGGAGACGCGCCGCCAGGTTGGCGGCATGGCCAATCGGCGTGTATTCGTTGTGGCCGTCGGCGGTCTGAATCGCGCGCACCACCACCTCGCCCGTGTTCACCCCAACCCGGATCTCGATCGGCGGCTGGCCACGCTCGCGAAGGGCGCTGGTATAGCGGTGCAGCTCATCCTGCATCTTGAGCGCGGCGAAGAGCGCGCGCTGCGGATGGTCCTCGTTCGCGAGCGGCGCGCCGAACAGCGCGAAGATTCCGTCGCCGGTCGATTGCACAACGTAGCCGTCATAGCGATGCACCGCGCCGATCATCAGCTTCAGAGCCGGATCGACGATCGCGCGCGCCTCCTCGGGATCGAGGTCTTGCTCGAGTGCGGTCGAGCCCTTGATATCGGCAAACAGCGCCGTGACGGTCTTCCGTTCGCCCTCGGGTGCCACGTCGTCCGCCTCGGGAGCGGTAAGCGGAGTCTTCGAAACGGCGGGTCGAGGCGCCGAAGGGGTCAGTGCCGTTCTGCATTGACCGCAGAACTTGAAACCCGGCGGATTCTCGAAGCGGCATTTGGGACAGATCTGGGAGAGCGCCGTGGCGCACTGGCCACAGAATGTCATCGAAGCGGGATTTTCAAACCCGCAATTCGAACACTGCACCAGTTGTTCCCGTTACCCGCGCGATTTGGTTTTTCAGCACGGCCATTGACGTTGGGTAGGTCGATATTAGTTGAAGTGCTGCGACGTGCAACCGGGACAAACGCATGGTCATCTCCGCCCGTCAGCCGAGCGTTGCAGCCGGTGCGCAATGGTCCCAGCCCCATGACCTCGCATACCTCTACCGGCTCGCCGACACCTTTGACCTTGGTCGGACCGAGCGCTTTAAGAGCGAAGTATCGATATTCTCAGCAGCTGATTCGACTACTCGAATTGCCGACTCGTTCGCTTGTTTCGACGCGGCACCGCGGGCGGAGCCGGCGCTTACGAAGAGCGCTCGATTGCCGCGGTTGGATGACCACGCTTGGTGACGGTAAATCGTTCCCCGGCTTGCACGCGGCGCAGAATCGCGTCGGGGGATCTTCAGTTCGCGGATGCTCACTTGGGATTCTGATGCCAGGTAGCCACCAGTGCAGCAACTAATTGCGGAGGCCAAAGTTCCGCGCTCGCACTCAGCGCCTAAGCGAATAGGCGGCACGTGTCGCACGATTCGCGCGTACTGGATCCGAAATGATCCGGGGACCGAGCGGCTCTGCCAGCCGATC
>JASHQJ010000059.1 GCA_030037595.1 Candidatus Binataceae bacterium | reverse complement strand
TCGCTCGCGGCCTGACCCATGAACAACACCGTCAGCATCAATACGCAATTGTCGAACAAAGGGAGCGCCCTCAATTTTCCGGGAGGAAGCAAAGTGAATACGCAAGCCAGCACGGTCAATCAAAACGAACCGACCACGCGCGACGATTCATTCGTCGAAGTACCCGTCAAACTCACCAAGGAAGAACTCGTGAGCCTCTCGCGGATCGATCCGCTTCGGAGCACGTTTCACATCGTCGCCGAATGGTCGATGATCATCGGCGCGATCATTCTCTGCCAGCACTTCTGGCATCCGCTCCTCTACCTCGTCATGGTCGCCTTCATCGGTGCGCGCCAGCATGCGCTGATGATCCTGATGCACGACGGCGTCCATCGTCGGCTCTACTCGAATCGCAAGTTCAACGACTGGATGGCGGAAATCGTGCTCGCGTGGCCGAACCTGATCTCGGCCCGTGCCTACCGCATCAACCACTTCGGTCATCATCGCTACCTCAACACGCTCGAAGATCCCGACTGGGCACGCCGCCAGGGCGATGACGCGTGGGTCTTCCCCAAAAAAGTCTGGGATCTCGGCCAGATCCTGCTCCGCGATATCAGCGGGCTGAACGCGTTTCGGCTGCTGATGCTCGCGCGGCGCCTGGTCTCCAAGGACACGGGAATGACCCGTTCATTCGTTATGGTCCGGTACGCCTTCTACGCGGTGCTCGCGGTCGTGATCGGATTCGCCGGCCTCACCAAACCGGTGCTGCTCTATTGGGTGATTCCGATGTTCACGTGGCTCATATTTATCTTCCGCATCCGAAGCATCGCTGAGCACTCCGCGATCGATGGGCGCGATGCCGCCTACGCGCAGACCCGCACCGTGTATCCAACCATTCTCGAGCGCATCTTCCTTGCGCCGAAGCACGTCAATTACCACCTCGAGCATCACTTCTTCCCGAGCGTGCCGTTCTATCGGCTGCCCGCGCTGCATGCCCTGCTGCTGACCAAGCCTGGTTTCGCCGACTCGGCGCATCTGACGCAGAGCTATCTCGGAGTGCTCAAGGAATGTCTCGGCGGTAAGGATCGCGCGGCGGAACCGGCGGAATCGATCCTGCCGTCCTTTGCGATGGAGGGTGCGACGAGCAGCGGCGCCGACTGACATAAACGCTCCGGTACAAAGGCTCCGGGAATCCCAGGGGCGCTGTCGGGTTGATCTCTGGCACCGGATCGGCGAAGATTTTTTAGCTGACAAGAAGTCAGCGCTTAACCCGAGGTCCGCAAATGGCGAGCGCGGATGGTTCCGTGCGTCACGCCGCGCTCCTGGATGATCCCGCTCAAGTACAATCTGCGGAGCCTGGTGGTGCGCCGCCTGACGGCCCTGATGACCGCGGCCGGCGTCGGCATGGTGGTCATGATCATCGTGCTGCTGCTTAGCCTGGTCGGAGGACTGCGCCACAGCCTTGAACTGGCCGGCGATCCCGACAACTGGATCGTGCTGAGCCGCGGTACCACCTCCGAGGTTGAAAGCTACATCTCCCGCGATCAGTACGAGATCCTCCGCACCCGCGCCGAAATCGCGACTGACAAGTCGGGCCAGGCGCTGATCTCGCCCGAGATGGTGCAATCGTTCAACGCCGCGGTCGATCGGCCCGCGACGCAGTTTCAGCCCGCATATCTGCGCGGCGTCTATCCAATCGCGTACAAGGTGCATCCCGAGCTTCGCCTCGAAGCAGGGCGATGGCCGACTCCCGGGCGCGAGGAGATGGCGATTGGGCGCAAACAAGCCGCCCGCTTCCCCGAGCTCTGCCTCGGCTGCCGCTTCAAATATGGCCGGCGCAACTGGACGGTGGTCGGCGTCTTCTCGGATCACGGCAGTGCTCGCGAATCCGAGTTCTGGGCCGATATCGACGTGCTCCAACAAGACGCGCGCTTCGAAAATTCGTTTTCCTCGCTACACGTCATGCTGAAGCCTGGCACGAGTGACAGCTTCCGCAACGCGCTGACCGGCGACTCGCGCCTGATGGTGGAAGTTGTGAGCGAACGTGAGTTTTATCGCGAGCAGGCGCGGGTTGCAGACAACCTCCGCGCTCTCGTGATGATCGTGGGGTTAATCATCGGTATCGGCGCGACTTTCGGCGGCATGAACACGATGTACGCTGCCGTCGCGCATCGAAGCCGCGAGGTTGGCGTGCTGCGCGCGCTCGGTTTCGGCCGCGGCGACGTGTTGCTGAGCTTCGTGATCGAGAGTGTGATGATCGCGATTGCGGGCGGCGTAATGGGAATGATCGCGGCTCTTATCGTTTCGTTCGCGACCGAGCTCGGCGAACGTCAGCTCAGGGTGGGCGCCGTGTTGTTCTCATCGCGGCTCAGCCCCGCGCTATTTGTCGAAGGATTAATCGCCGCGATTCTGATTGGGATCGCCGGCGGATTGTTGCCTGCCTGGCGCGCCGGCCGAGTGCAGGTTGTCGAGTCGCTGCGCGAGGCCTGACAGATGAACGGACCGACGCTCGTGTTCCGCAACGTCGGCCGCCAGGCGCGGCGCACGGTATTGACGATCCTCACGTTCGCGCTCGCGACCTTTATATTCACCGTCCTGATCGCGATACCCTCGTCGATCGATCTCGTGTTGCTGCGCACCTCCGAAACGCTGCGGCTCTATTCCTACAACGCCGATGGCCGCTACCTCGGCCTCCCGTCCCGCTATTGCCGCGATATCGAGAAGCTGCCCGGCGTCGCCGCCTGCACGCCGATGGTGATAATGCGCGCGACGTATCAGAGCCCAACGGACGTTATTCAAGCATTCGCCGTGGATGCCGACCGTGCGCCCGTGATCTATGCTGACTACGGAATCGCGCCGAATGTGCTCGACGCATTCGTCAACGAGCGGACATCCGCGATCGCCGGCGCGCTCCTGATTCGCAATCACCACTGGAAAATCGGTGATGTAATCACGCTCCGCGGCGATTCGGGACGCCTCGATATCCGCTTCGTACTGGTGGGCGAAACGCCGTCCAACAACTATCCGAACTTCTTCATGTTCCATCGCGACTACCTGGTCGAAGCCGAAAAGAAAATCGGCATTCCCGAGGTCAAGCATCCCGCCGGATTGCTCGTGACGCGCGTCAAATCCGCGGCCGATGTGCCGCGCGTAATCGAGGAAGTCGACGAGACCTTTCACAACTCCGACTATGAAACCGTCACGATGACCGAGAGCGACGCCGTGGCCGGTCTGCTCTCGACCGTCGGCGACGTGCGCGGGCTCGTGTACAGCGTGTTCCTCGTCATTCTGCTGACGGTTTTGCTAATCGCCGCCAACGCGATGTCGATGATGGTGCGGGATCGATTGCGCGACGTCGCCGTTCTGCGCGCGCTCGGCTTCGGGCCGTCGTACGTCGTTTCGATCCTGGTCGGCGAGTGCATCCTGATTGGCGGCGCCGGCGGAGTAATCGGTGGCGGACTCGCGCTGTGGCTCTTCAACGGCGGCACGACAATTTCATCGATCATTGGCGGCGCGGGCTATCTCACGATCACCAGCACAGCAGCCATCGCGGCGCTGGCGGCAGCGTTGATCGTCAGCGTGCTGAGCGGCTTGGTGCCGATTATGGGTGCGATGCGCGTGACGCCGGCTGACGCATTCCGCCGCGCCGTGTAGCGAGGCAGCGAACAGATCCGGTCCGCGCTCAAGAGATGGCGCAGCGAGCGATGCTCGCGGCGCCATTTCTCTTTTTTCACCACGGCGGCTATCGTGAGTTGACGTGATTCGTACCTCGCTCGTCATCCCTGTTTACAATGGCGGCCGCTTTATCGAGCGAACGCTCGAGGCTGCGCGCGCCTATCTCGAGCGCCGCGGCGAGAAATTCGAGATCATTGTCGTTGACGATGGCAGCAACGACGGCTCATCTGAAATCCTTGCGCGCTCGACGGTTGATCACGGCTCGATGCAGTTGCTGACGCATCCCACGAACGGCGGCAAGGGCAGTGCGGTGCGATCGGGGATGCTGAAGGCGCGCGGCGACCGCGTGATTTTTACCGACGCTGATCTCGCTTACCCGCTGACCGAGGTGGACAAGATCCTAGCCGCGCTCGACTCGGGCGCTGACGTCGCGATCGCCAATCGCGTCGACCCCGATTCGCTCTACCACATGAGTCCCGCGTTCTTCAGTTATCTCTACACCCGCCACGTGCTGAGCCGGGTCTTCAATCTCGCCGCGCGGACTTTGATCGGCGTCGGTGCGAGCGATTGCCAGGCGGGCCTCAAGGGCTTTCGGCGCGAGGCGGCCGAGGCGATCTTCAGGCGCCAGCGGCTCGACGGCTTCACGTTCGACGTCGAGGTGTTGTTCATTGCGCGCCGGCTGGGGCTCAAGATTCGCGAGGTGCCGGTCGAGTTCCACTACCTATCGGAGCCGAGCACTGTAGAGTTCGCGCGCGACGGCCTCTACGCGATCCGTGACTTGATCGGCATCCGCCGCAACGCGTCCCGCGGCCTGTACGATTCGTGAAGGCGTCGGGCGGGCCAAGCGTATAGACAACACGTGGGCCGGCGCGCTTTTCTTGTCGGCTAGAAGCCGAGCTGAGCGCCAACCTGACGCAACGTCTGCGTTCCCTCTGCTTTGACCGCCTGCAGCGCTCCCGGGTCCAGGCCCAACGCTCTAAGAATTGTCGGCGCGACTTGCGCAGTTGTTGCCGCTTCCGAGACGGTCTGCGGCGTGAAGCCGGGAAACGCGAGCATCATGATCACGTTGGTATCGTCGTGCCCAAAGCCTCCGTGATCTCCGATCATCGTCGTGCTGCTCGAATAGGTCACACCGATGTTCGGAGTCACGATGATGTCGGGCGATCGCGGATCCAGCTCGGGACCAAGACCGCCCACGTTGTAGTTCATCGCGAGTGTCGGCCCGTAGTAGATTTCCCCTAACCCAATCGCGCTCGCATTATTCTCGAGCAGCTCGACCGCGTCCGTGACGCTCGCGCCCTGATTCAGCCAAAGCACTGAAACGTCATCTTCAGTGGCGCCAATTCCGGTTGCATTCAACGGCGACTCCGAAAACGGAATGTCATTGAGATTTTCGGCCAAAAGCGTCGCCGGCGTATTGGTGCCATCTGCCACGTAGCGGGCCGGGTCGATCGGCGAGTCGCCGTGCTTCGCCGTGACGATAACCAGCGTATCCTCATAGTTGCCGGTCTTCTTGAGTGCGTCGACGATTCCCCCGATCGCGGAGTCCACATACTCGATCTGCTGGAGCAACGCCGCGCTGGGGAGCCCTGCCGCATTCAGATAGCCGCCCACACTTGTGGCCGACTCGCTGAGACTTTCGCCGATGTACACGGACTGAAAATTCATACCGAAGAGTTCCGGCGTTTGCGCGGGAGCGCCGTTGTGGGTTTTGCCTTCGATCTCGTTGACAAGCGCATTCACCTTCAACGCGTCATAGCACTGGATGTTCAGGAAGCTGTTCGTCCACGAGCTCGTATTCGATGTGTCGCGGATCGTCGCGCACGAAGCGCCCTGTGAGGTCGTTACGCCGGGTAGGGCGATTACGGTCGAATCGACCTCGGGCGAGTAATAGTCGTTCAAGCCCGTACCGCCTGGGCCGGCCACGACCGAATACGATGGATGCTTGTCAATCCACGCCGTGTATCCGCCCGCTTCATGAACGACGCCAAAAATTGTGTTCGTACGGATGAAGTTCCAGGGATAAACCGGCGCGCAACCTTTGAATGGGTCTCGTACTAGCTCTGCCGGATTGATCGAGGCGATACCGCCCTCGGTCGGCCCAGCGCCGGGTGCGCCACCGTTGAGCTTGGTATCGTCAAAGTCGATGCCCTGGTCGTAATCGGTTGTCGTTCCGGTTGGCGGTCCGCCAGCAGTACAGGGCCCGGCCCCCAAGCCGGTGCCCGTCGTTTGCGCCGGCGCGTCGAGCGAACGATCATACGCGACGTCGTAATAAATGCCGGTGCTCTTTGGTGTGCCGCCGGAAACCAACGCCGTAATCCCAGGAAAAGAGTCCGAAGGCTTTGAGGACGACGCAGCGACGTAATTGATCGCCGTCTGGCCAAGGGCCGCCAGGTTTGGGCAATAGGGATCTCCGTTATTCGCACCGGCAATTCCATGCGAGCAGTTGTAGAAATCCACCGCGTGCATGCCGTCGATGCTTAGCAGCAGGACGTGCATGATCCTGCGTGACCCGAAGGGTGATACTCCATTGAAGGTCGGCATTGCATTGGCTGACGAAGCCAGCATCACAAATGCGGCCGCCCCCGCCAGTAACAATCTCGTCCGGCTCATTACGATCCTCCGGGGGCGATATTGATCGGCGAAGTTTAAAGAACGATCACTCCCTTCGTGAAAAGCACTTGAAGATTACTCGCAGAACTCGCTTCGGGAGCGCCGCAAATAAGACAAGCCAGCGTGCTTCGGCCTACCAAACGACCTTGATGCTCGCGCGCCGCTTTACTAAACCCACCTGACAGTCGGTTGGTCAGCCAAAGCCCTCAACCTTCGGACTCAGTCAATTTCTTGAGGAGGCTGATTTAAGATGGCTTCTCTCGCTGGCAAAGTGGCAATCGTCACCGGATCCTCGCGCGGGATCGGACGCGCGATCGGCGAGCGACTCGCCGATGACGTAGCCTCGGTGGTCACCAACTACAATCGCAGCGCCGATGAGGCCCGACACGTTGTCACGGGCATCGAGGCAAAAGGCGGCAAAGCCATCGCAATCCAGGCCGACTGCAGTGCGGTATCCGACATCCGTCGCCTGTTTCGCGATGCGATCGCGAAGTTCGGAGGAGTCGACATAGTCGTTAACAATGCAGGATCAGAGGGTGGCGGCCCGGTGCCGATCGCGCAAGCGTCCGAGGAGCAGTTTGACCTCTACATGTCAGGATTTGTCCGCGGACCCTTTTTCGTGATGCAGGAAGCGGCGCGCCACATTCGAGACCGAGGCCGGTCATCAACATCTCCACCGCCATCACAGCACTTCTTCCGCCATTCACCTCCGTCTATGCTGGCGCGAAAGCGGCGATGGAAGCGTTCTCCGCAGTCCTGGCTGGGGAATTAGTTTCGCGAGGCATTACGGTTAATGTCGTCTCTCCCGGTGCCGTCGAAACGAAAATGCTCCGCGGCTTACCCAAGGAATTCCAGGAGACTCTCGCTCAGCGGACACCGCTCGGAATTGGACAGCCCAGTGACATTGCCGGAATCGTAAGCTATCTCGCGAGCGACGAGGCCCGCTGGATCACTAACGAGAAAATCCGATGCGATGGCGGTATCCGCTAGCGTTTGGCGGCCTGTTTCAGTAACGCGGATTTAGCGGATTTAAAGTAAGCCATCGTTTGCGACATCGGCCCTCCAAAGAGTCGCATCACCCGTCAATGGCTTGAGGAGTCCCATATGGTGAAGCTGACACCATGAACGGGAAACGATCACGCCCTTACGCAATTGTTTCGATCTGCTCGATGCTCATCTTGATCGCGCCGATCTGTGGATCGAGTTTCGCCGCAGGACCGGTTCAGAAAACCGACGTGACGGTGTTTCAGCCGGAGGTGCCCGGCGGCCCGAGCCGCAGCGGCGAGTGCTGGACTGATTCGATCGCAGTGGCGCGGACGGGAGTCTGGCGATGCATGTTGGGCAACGAAATCTATGACCCCTGTTTCAGTAATGCCGATTTGAAGGACGCCGTCATTTGCGACGCCGACCCCGCCAAAAACTCTCCCGGCTTCGTCGTCAAGCTGACCAAGCCTCTGCCTAAGCCGTCGTCGAATGAGCCACTCGATGCGCGTCCTTGGCTGTTGAAGCTCGAAGACGGGACGATCTGCGAAGTCGGGACCGGAACCATATCAATGGTCAACAACATCGCCATCCCCTACGATTGCTCCGATTCGAAACAGTGCAGCGACAGCGGATGTCCCTACATGACCGGGCTCGCCGAACGCTTTAGTCGCGGCAAAGTCTGGACCGCCACGAAGATTGCGTACAGTTCCGACGCCAAGGGGCTCAAGATGTTAAGCCGCAAGCGAGTCAGCGTCGCAGCGGTGTGGAAGTAAGGCGTAAACAGCGGCGAACGGGGATTGCGAATATGAAATGTAACTCATCGATCGTAACAGCCGTCCTGGCTGTGCTGATTGTTGGATGCTCCAGCGTTGAGCCGCCTCCTCCTGGTACGATCACCGGTATCGCTCACGGCGCGAAGCACTGGAACTCGCCGGATACAGGTCCGCCAATGGCAGGGCGCGAGTTGACCCTCATAAACGCCGACGACGGCAATATCGTGAAACGCGTCAAGACCGATTCTGCAGGACGCTTCACGTTCAGCGTCAGTCCGGGAAACTACTCAATCTGGGGCGGCGAGCGGGCCGATCCGATTCATGTCGACTCTGGACAAACGATTACAACGGAAATCACCGTACCTGAAAGTTGACCGACGGCGCTTCGTCCTCGATTGCCAGGCGACGGTTGCAGGGCCCTCAGGAATCGTTTGACGCGAAGCAGGAATGCGTGCCTGATCGGTCAGATGACGGGTAGCTCTCAAGGAAGAGCCGCATTCCAGGCGCGACTGGCGCTGCAGGAGTCTCGCGATGGTGAACGATTTCGATTTGACCGATTAAGTAAAGGGCGCGGCGGGTGCGGAAAATGGCAACCGAGCGCGACCGGTAACTCTCGCTACTGCGGACTTCAGTGTCGTAGCGGTCAAATTGAACCGGCGTCGTCGCTTGCGGATGACGGCGGGTCGCCACCGCGCGTGCTCGGCTCGTTCAATTCCTCGAGGAAGGCGACTTTGCCGTTGCGGCCTACATTCAGGCTGTAGGGAAAGACCGAAACCGAGCCACTGATTATCGATGGGGCCGACCCATTTAGCATGCCGCCTCTGACGGGCTCCGCCGTGGAAAGAGACAGGACGTGCTCCCGATCCTCAGCGTCGGCCGCTTCGACGTACAGTCTGCCGGCCCAGAGGGCCGCCGGGTCCGCCAGGTACGCGGTCATGCTGCCGACATGGTGGTCATCGCGGACGATGATCACGGGTTCGCCGG
>JASHQJ010000058.1 GCA_030037595.1 Candidatus Binataceae bacterium | reverse complement strand
GCCGCGCGAAAAACTCGCGCAGAGAACGCATCTTGCCGGATTCGCGCGCTTCTTCAACTGATATGCGCATCAGAGCGCTGACACGATTCACCTGAACTTGAATAATCGATAGATTCGAAATCGTCTCTAGTTCAGAGATATTGCGTTTACCGCCAGCCCAGTTGGCAACCGGGCGGCGGCAGTTTCCGGAAATTTCTCAACTCGTGGCTAGCTGGTCTGCTGACCACGCAAGGAGGTTTCTACGCTGCGACCAGGCAGGGACAAAGGACTTGCTACGCCGATGCCACTCGGCCTCGCAGGTCTCGCGACTTCCACCTTTCTCCTGGGAATCGCGCTGATTCTCCAATCACCCGCGTCGATGGGACCATACCTCACGCAGGCTCTCATGTTCGGCGGTTTGGTCGAAATCCTCGCCGGCATGTGGGCGTTTGCGTTTGGTGATCCTCTCGCGGCAACGTCGTTTACGTTCCTCGGCGGTTTCTTCGGATGGTGGGCGCTGTCACACATGACGGTGCTCGGCGTTCATGCTGCCACGGCCGTGGCAATGTCCGGCATGGCGACGACTTTCATCGTGTCTGGCGTGGTGACGTTGTATCTGTGGATCGCGTCGTTCTATGAGTTCGCGGCGTTCAATCTGGTCCTGCTCTTCCTCTGGATTTGCTTCGGCTTGACGGAATCGCCATGTTCGCGGGCTCTGGCGTGATAATGGTGCTCGCCGGTATTTCCGCTCTTATCTCTGGCCTGATCGGCGGTTACGCGTCGTTCGCCGAGGTTTACAATGCGACCAGCCTTCAGGAAGTCGTACCGGTCGGAGAGTCCAAGGTCGCCCGCGAGCGAATCGAGCGGGACGAAAACCTGCGCATCCGCCGCCTCCACGCGATCGAGGGCGAATCGCACGCAGCTAACATGCGTGCGTGACTAGTTGTTGACCGCTAGTCCGCGAGCAGTCTCTTCTCGACTCGATCCTCGAGTCATTGAGCGTATGCGAGCGATGCTGTCGGTGCGTTCCGTTGAAACTTTTCCGGTTGGTTTTGCGTCAAACAAGTAGAGAAGGATGACGAAGAAGAAAAGTTGCTATGACGCTCGCTGGTCTGATTGCAATCGGAATCGACTACCTTGCACTCGCTCTGATCGTCGGCTTGTGGTGCTCACCCAGAGGTTTGGCTTCGGTGTTGGTTCGGCCTTCGATGTCCTGACGGTGTTCCTCGTGCTGTGCGTTGTCGTGTTATGGCTTTGCGGCGGCGGCCTCAACTGGCGCCGCGAGCACGCCAAAGCGCAGCTCATGCCGGAGCATTCGGACGACCACGCAAACCTTCGACGTTAGTCGGGGTTGATAGAGTCCGTCGGTCCGGCGAGTCTTACTTAGCGGACTCGAAATCCAGCCCCAGCGACGGATTTTGCACTTGCCCGCCGCACGCCTTCGCGAGTATCGGTTTCACTTCCTCCGCGAAGTATTGCATCTGATCTTCAATCTCGCGCGTGTCGAAGCCGCCCTTCTCGAACCATGCGTTGAACGCGAAGTCGTCGTAGCCGCATGTTTCCTTGATCCGCATGATCTGCGCAGCCACTTCGGCGGGAGTGCCGAACAACGCAACTTCCTTCTTCAGCAGCAGGTCGGGATCGACGCGCTTCGCCGGGTCGAGTTTCTCCTCGTTGGCATCGGCCAGCACCGAGGCGAAGCCAAACGGCCCGTAGTAATCCCACTGCACCTCGAGCGCTTCCTTGTAGCGTTCGAGTTCGCGCTCGCGATTCTTCCCGGGCAGAAGCATATGGATGTAGCGGCCGGTCAGCACGCCGCGACGTTTCTCCGCATCCCATCCGTATTTGAGCGCGCCGCGGCCGAGACGATCGGGCCATCCCGCCTTCTCCGATTCCTTGTAGAATAGCTCGACGTTGCGCTTCAGCCGCGAGTTGGGCTCGACGATGAAGTATCCATTGAGGCCACGCTCGGCCGCCCATCTGATCGAGCGCTCCGTGGTGAGCGGCTCCCAGAGCTGCGGATGCGGCCGTTGAATCGGTTGCGGAAAAACCTGCAGCTCCTTGAGCGTGGTCGCGCTCTGCATCACGGGATTGGGCCCGCCGTAGGGATCAGGCCCGCCTATATTCAGTACCTCGTCGAGCCGGCGCCCCGCTTTGCCCGATTCGAAGTACGCGATCGTCTGCTGATGGTTCCAGCGCGTGAACACCGGCGGAATGGTGAAGAACTGGCCATGGTGCGAAAACGAGGGCTGCGTCCACGCCTTGACGATGATCTCGTAAGCTTCCTGGTAGTAGGCGCGGTTACGCTCCTGGTCCTGAATCGTCGCGAACGGCCAGCCGAAGACTTCCGCCTCGCGCGGTTGATAGCCGCGCCCGATTCCGAACTCGAGGCGCCCGCCGCTCAGCACGTCGAGCATCGCAGCCTGCTCGGCGATTCTCACCGGATGCCACCAGGTTACTATATTCGCCGCCTGGCCGAGCCGGATCTGCTTGGTGCGCGCAGCGATCGCGGTCTCAGTTAGCAGAGGATTCGGGCTGAATTCGGCGCCCTCAGGCTGGAAGTGATGCTCGGTCATAAAGAAGTAGTTGAAGCCCAGCTTGTCTGCGAGGATCCCCTGCCTCACCTGGCCGACGAGACCGCGCTGGTTTGATTCGTGAACCTCGGCGAGGTTGCCGTCGTTGATCGCGACTCCCGATGGAGTTTTCGCGACCGGCAGATCGGATGCGCCATTATGAAAAACGCCAATTTCGATCATGATACCCTCCGCTCGTGAGCGTTGAGGTTCGTTCGTATTCCTCGGACTAGAGCGCCGCCGATGCCGGTGTGGCCGTGCGCCGCTTCCGCAGCAGATCGACATCGAACTTGAACATCTTCGCCGCGTTGAGGCCGAGAATCTTCGCCCGCGACTCGTCGCTCAGATGTCCCATCTCGCGTTCGATCGCCTCGGCCGAGTGCGGCCAAGTTCCCTCCGCGTGCGGATAGTCGTTGGCCCACATGAAGTTATCTACCAGGTGCCACTTTTCGGCGAGTTCCAGGCCCGCACGATCTTCCTGAAATGTCGCAGCGCCGTTGCTCTGGAAATACTCGCTCGGCAGCTTCTTAAGCTTCGGATACGCCCACAGGTGATGCTTGCGATACGCTTCGTCCATTGCGTCGAGCGCCCACGGCACCCATCCGATTCCGCTCTCGACGGCGGCAAATCTGAGCCGCGGGAAACGTTCGAGCACACCGGAGCCGCAGAGACTCGCGACCGGCTCGATCGTGGGTGATAGCGAATGCGAGACGTAGTTGATGACGGCGCCGCCTTCCTTGCGCGCCGCGCGCGGATCGCGGCCGGTCGAGACGTGAAACGTAATCGGCAGATCACAATCCTGGATCGCTGCCCACATCGGATCAAAGGTAGTCAGGTTGTAGTTGGGATCGCGCGAATCGTGTCCACCGAAGATCGGCTTGCACGGTAGCGTCAGGAAACGGAATCCGGTTTTCGAAACGCGCCGGATTTCCGCAAGCGCCAGCTCGACGTCGGCCGTCATGATGGCCGCGGCCGGCGACATGAAATCGTTGTACCGCCCGTACATCTCCCACGCGAAATCATTCCAAACCTTGCACTGCGCCATTCCGAAGGCCGCGTCCTTGGTCGCGAACATCATCAGGCCCTTGTTGGGGAAGATGATCTCCGCGTCGATTCCATCGCGGATATGATCTTTGATGCGTTCCTTGGGATCGGCACCTGCGTTACCGCGCAGGCGATCCTCGCTATTCTCTCGCGGCACATCGGCGATCATGCGAGCACGCACGCGCGACTTGCCGAGGCCCTCAGCAACGAACCACTTCTCGCCGTTGGCATCGACTTCGACGTGCGGCAGACGGCTTCGATACTGGAGATCGAGCCGCTCGCGCCAGAGACTGCCTGGCTCGTTGGCGTGGCAATCGGCGGAGATCATCAGGTACTTGTCGGGATCGCCTGGCCTGGCAGTGTGTTTCCACCCATCATGGCCGGGAGTTTCGATCCGGTAGCGATTTTTCGCGTCAACTTCGTAGTGCGTCTGTTCCATGACGACCTCGCGCAATCCTCGCGGCGGCAAGCTCAAGGTTCACCCGCGCAATCCGATTGGTTCAACCATTCCTCTAGCGAGCAGCATTCGTCGTTGTCAAGCGTATGTCTCTTTGCCTCACCTCCAGTATCCAATTAACAGACCCCTAATCGTCCCGCTTCGTTCCATCGATGGACGGTTGAGTGCCTCAACCACAAATACTAGGAATTTGTCATGAGCAGAAACCAGAACCGCGCCGACCGGATCGTACGCACGCGACTCAAAGAATCCGTCGGCTTTCAGACCCTTACAGAAAAGCGCGCGATTCGGCTCGCCTCGGTCTCCGAGTATGTTGGCCGGTCGCACTTTATGCCTTGGCATCGAATTCTCGGCGGCCTGCACGACTTCACCAACATGGCGGGCATCTTCACGCCGCTGGTCTACGTCGATCTCGAGACGACGGACGCGCCGTGCGATCCGCAGCACAAGGTCGAAGTTCGCGGCGAGTCGTACCTCGGGCGCGCGCTCGATGAATCCGGTGCCGTGCGAAACATCGTGCGCGAAGGGATTCATACGGTGCTCGACGGGAGCGGTACGACGCTCGCGCGCGGCACGATGCTCAACGTATTCACGCGCTACGATCCCGATCCTGCGCGCCGCCGCGTGACCGAGCTGCCGCCGGAACTGGGCCTCGGCAGCTTGCCGAGCCGCGTCATCCAGGTGCCTCGCGTCGAGGACCTCGTCGATCTATCGCACAACCCTGAATTCGAGGACGCGCAGAATCACGCGTGGCACTACGGGCAGACCGATTTGAACCGGCACATCAATGGCACCGTGTACCTTCGCGTATTGGAGGAATTTGTCGCCGACGTCCTGCACGGCGCCGGCCACGACTTGAAGCGCCTCTACGCGGCGCGCGCGCGAATCGTTTATCGAAAGCCGGGCTTTCGCGGCGAGACCTATCGGCGCGTGGCATGGTTTAGAAGCGAAGCGCCCCTGATCCTTGCAGGTGCCTTCTACAAGGGCGCAGATTCCCTGGCCGATGCGCCCGCCGTGGCGGTCGAGCTAACGCTGCTCCAGCATGGCGCGTAGCTTGAGACCTCTGCGCTGGAAAAGCGGAGGTACTGTTCGGTATTGTCGACGCACTGTCGGTAATGATCGCTTCGCCCGCGGCTGATGGCAGCCTAACGGAGAATCAGTATGGTCTCGGAAACCACGCAGATTGACGATCTGGTCTCGCTCGAGCGAGGAGAAATCGATCGCCGTATCTACACCGATCCAGCCATCTTTGAGCTCGAGATGGAACGCATCTTCGCTCGCTCATGGCTCTTCCTCTGTCATGAGTCGCAGATTCCCGAGGCAGGCGATTTTTTCCAGGCAGTGATGGGCCGCGACAACGTGCTGGTGGTGCGCCAAAAGGATGGCTCGATCAAGGCGATGCTCAACGTATTCACGCGCTACGATCCCGATCCTGCGCGCCGCCGCGTGACCG